>CALAFV010000336.1 GCA_937891445.1 uncultured Phycisphaerales bacterium
TCCGGCGGCTCGGTCGGGGGCTGGGCGACGCCCGCGGCCGCCGCGAGCCGCATCCCGAGAAACAGCGGCTGTCCCGCCGCGCCCGCCGCGCACCCGCAGGCGGCGCACAGCGCGGCGAGGAGAAGGGCGGGGGAGCGGCCTGTTGCGGGCCGGGACAGTCCGTGTCGGCGAAGGCTTCCTTCTGGCATGGGACGCATGGTACGAAAGTTCCCGGACTTCCGGGGCCGCCCCGCGTCGACCGGGCCACGGGGTTGACCGCGGGCCGACACCCTCTTAGGGTCAGGGTCGGCGACAAGCATCGGCCGCGTGCCAGAGTGGACAAATGGAGCGGATTGCAAATCCGCTGGCGCAAGCCTTCGTCGGTTCGAATCCGACCGCGGCCTTTCCCCGATGAAACTCGCGTTTGTGCCGGCAAGCACGGGCGTTCCCGCCGCGTGCCGGGTCGCTGCGCTGAGTCCATCAGATCCTCACCCCGGCGCCAATCAACGAGCGCCCGCCTCGTGCGGTGCCGTGGTGTCACACAACCGGGCCCACATCCAGAAGCGCCATTCGTTAGCCACCTCACGCACCGCCCGGGCCCACGGGCCGCGACGACAAAGCCCCGTCCGGTCCCGGCGGTGTCTGTGTGAACCACTTCACACATTCCGGTGCGGCGTTTGCGGGGCCGCTCGCCAGACCAACGCGAGCCGCAGAGTTCGCCGCCGCCTTGGTAGCCGCCGGAGGCGTGGGAAGGAACGATGAGGCTGGGTGCTCTGGATCGTCTGCATCCCGCTCGCTCTCTTCTTCGCACTGCTCGGCGGTTTGCTGCTCGGTCGCTGGCTTGGCGGTGGCCGAAGCGCGGCGGCCCAAGAGAGCGGCGCCAACGCGGCCGCGGACGGCGTCGTCTTCGCGGTGCTCGGGCTGCTGATCGCCTTCACGTTCACCGCTTCGGCGTCGCGCTTCGATGACCGTCGGCGGCTGATCGTCGAGCAGACCAACGCGCTGGGAACGCTCAACCTCCGGCTGGACGTTCTCGAACCCCAAGACCGTCGGGCGATCCGCGAGCAACTGGCCGCGTGGTTGGACCTGGCGCTGACCACGAAGAGGTTCTCCGGGGACCCGGGGCGCTTCCATGACGCGATCGCGGAGGCCAACCGCCTTCAGGACCAGGCGTGGCGGCTCGCGGTCTCCGCCGTCGAGCGGAAGCAGCAGCCGGCGCTCAGTGCGTTCGTGCTCGGCCCGCTGAACGAGTGGATCGACCTGACGACCACTCGCCTGGCGATGGAGCAACTCGGTCTGCCGCCGATGGTGCTCTTGACCCTGGCGGCGCTGTCGCTGGTCGGGTCGGTGCTGGCGGGCCTGAGCATGCAGCGTCGCGGCGGCCGTGCCGCGCTGCACATGCTGGCGTTCGCCGGGGCCATCGCGTTCCCGATCTATGTCATCCTCGATCTGAACCAGCCGCGGGCCGGGCTGATCACGGTGGACGCGATGGATGAGACGATGCGGCAGTTGCGTTGGACGATCGCTCCACCGGTGACCGACAGCCCGTAGGACGCGGTGCACGGGCCACCAACCGCTCCACGGACGAAGCCTCGCGGCGCACGCGACCGCGACCACCACCAATTGCGAGGCAGGTCAGCCCGGGACTCGCGAACACAGCAACGACATCAGGCCAGCCAGGTCGAGGCGTCACTCCCTCATATTCGCGCTTCACGAGGCGACGGAGCCAGCGGCGCATGGGCCCCGATTTCCCCGGGGATTTGTCGCCACGCTGCGTCACCTCCTTGATCGCCCTCGCGATTGACACAACCGTCCCTCGATCGCAGGTCGGCCACGATCGGCAGGTGAGACAGTCCGTGCACCACCGCGATCGCCACGATCGGCAGGTGCGCGGCAGCGGCGCTGCCGCTGTCGAGCGACCTCAGCGTCAATCGAACACCCGGGAGATCTCGAGATGCGCACAAGTGCAGCCATCAGCGTCGCGGCGGCCGCGTTGGCATTCGCTCCCACCTGGGCCGCGGCGCAGCCGCAGCCCAAGCCCGCGACGGAGGCGACCAGGGCCACGAACGCCGCGGTGCTCAAAGCCCTGCCGTTCCACGACCAGCAGGACTTCGAGGACGCCCAGCGCGGGTTCATCGAAGCGCTCCCCAACGACGGCAAGATCACCAACGACAAAGGCGAGATCGTCTACGACGCCAGCGCATTCGTGATCCCGCTGGACGCTCCCGCTCCCGACACCGTGAACCCCAGTCTGTGGCGCATCTCGCAACTCAACGGTCTCCACGGCCTCTTCAAGGTCGTCGATCGCATCTACCAGGTGCGCGGCGCCGACCTCTCGGTGATCACGTTTATCGAGGGCGACACGGGCGTGATCGTCGTCGATCCGCTCGTCAGCAAGGAGGCGGCCAAGGTCGCCCTCGACCTGTACCTGAAGCACCGGCCGGGCAAGAGGGTCGTCGCGGTCATCCACACGCACAGCCACGTCGATCACTTCGGAGGCGTGCGCGGCGTCGTGAACGAGAACGATGTGAGGGCCGGAAGGGTGAAGATCATCGCCCCGGCGGGCTTCACCGAGGAAGCCGTGAGCGAGAACGTCATGGCCGGCAACGCCATGAGCCGGCGCGCCAGTTACATGTACGGCAACGTCGTCGCCAAGGGCGAGAAGGGGGCGCTCGGCACCGGCCTGGGACCCAGCACCTCCAGCGGCGAGGTCACGCTCATCGAGCCGACGGACCTGATCCAGCAGACCGGCCAGAAGATGACCATCGACGGTCTGGAGTTCGAGTTCCTCATGGCGCCGGGGAGCGAGGCGCCGGCGGAGATGATGTTCTACATCCCCGCGCTCAAGGCCTTCTGCCCCGCCGAGGATTGCACGCACACGCTGCACAACTTCTACACGCTCCGGGGCGCCAAGACGCGCGACTCGCGCAAGTGGGTGTCGTACCTCGACGAGGCTCTCGACATGTGGGGCGACGACATGGAGGTCATGTTCGCCCCGCACCACTGGCCGACGTGGGGCAACGACCGCATCGTGGACGCGATCGAGAAGTACCGCGACACGTTCAAGTACATCCACGACCAGACCCTGCATTTGGCGAACCAGGGCTACACGATGCTCGAGATCGCCGAGAAACTCCGGCTCCCGCCCGAACTGGAGAACAACTGGGCGTCCCGCGGCTACTACGGCACGGTGAACCACAACGCCAAGGCCGTCTACAACTTCTACCTGGGCTTCTTCAGCGCCAACCCGGCCGACCTGCACCCGCACCCGCCGGCCGAGTCCGCCCGGCGCTACGTCGAGTACATGGGCGGCGCATCGGCCGTCATCCAGCGGGCCCGCCAGGCGTACGACGAGGGCGATTACCGCTGGGTCGCCGAGGTGCTCAAGCACGTCGTGTACGCCGACCCGTCCAACCAGGACGCTCGCAACCTTCAGGCGGATGCGTTCGAGCAACTCGGCTATCAGGCCGAGGGCGGTCCGTGGCGTAACTTCTATCTCGCCGGCGCACGGGAACTCCGCGAAGGCGTTCGCGCGGCGGGCACGCCGCAAACCGCATCGCCCGACATCACCCGCGTCATGCCGATCGAGCAACTCTTCGACTACCTGGCGATCCGGCTCAACGGACCCAAGGCCGTCGGCAAGACGATCACGATCAACTTCCGTTTCCCGGATCTCGACGAGGACTACACGCTCGCGCTCAAGAACGGTGTCCTGAACTACCGCCGGAAACTGGCCGACAAGCCGGACGCGACGTTCACCCTGAGACGCGACGATCTGGACGCCGTGCTCCTCAAGCGGGCCACCATCGATGGCCTCATCGCGGAGGGCGACATCGAGGTTCAGGGCGACGCGGAGAAACTGCGCGAGTTGCTCGGGCTGCTCGATGAGTTCGAGTTCTGGTTTGACATCGTCACGCCCGTTGAACAGGGCGTCGCGGCCAGGCCGACTCCCGGGAACGCCCGGCCGGCCGCGGACCCGCAGCCGTAGGCGCGATCAACTCGTGGCGACCAGAGCCCGCGCAGCGTCGCGGCTGATGACGTTCTCACCGGCCGCGGCGCGCACCAGCAGATCCACGATCGTCGCCGCATCCTCGCTCTTGGCGATCACGCCGTCGGCGCCCGCGTCCAGCGCCTTGCCGACCCACGGGCCGGCGATCATCCCCGTCAGCACGACCATGCGCGGGCGATCGGGGAGCGGGGCGGTGCGCCGGATCCATCCCAGCGCATCGGACCCCGGAACGTCGAGATCGAGCACGAGCAGGTCGGGGCGGTCCCGGCGCAGGCGCTCGTCCAACCGCTCGTACGTCGGCTCCGCGCCGACGAACTCAAAGAGCGGCGGACACAGCCGCCGCGCCATCGCCCCGCAGACCAGGTCGTTGTCATCGACGCACAGAACTTTGATCGGTTGTGGCATAACGGCTCCGCCGTGCGACCCACCACCGCCCGGGCCAGACGAGCGCCCGCACCGACAGTGTACCGCGCCGGCGCGGTTCGTGCGAATGTCTTCATCACAGTGGAGAATCCGAGCGTCCGGGCGCGGGCCTTACGCCGCTGATTCCAGCAGCGACTGCACGCTCGGGCTCAGGACAGGTTCACCGTGCGCAGCGCGGCCGATGAGTTCGGCAAGCACCCGGGGATCATCGCTCTTGGAGACGACGCCGATCACCCCGGCCCCGAGGGCCTCGATCACGGTGCGCCAGTTGAGGTAGCCGCTGAGGACCACCACGTGCGGTTCTCGCACGTGCTCGTACAACTCGACGACCGCATCCAGCGGCGGTTTGCCGGGCATCCGCAGGTCGAGCAGCACGACATCGGGGTGCAGCCGCCGCACGGCGTCCCCCAGCGCATCAGCGGTGAGCAGTCCATCGAGAAACTCGAAACCGCGCGGCCCAAGGTAAGCCCGCAGCGCCGCGCACACCTCGGGCGCATCGTCCACACAAAGGACCCGGATGACCGAATTATCCACGCAGATACCTCCCACGCACCACCGAAGGCTAGCGGCCGGCGGCGGTGAGAGCAGGTTCAGACGCCCGTTGCTCGCACAGACCCGGGCGGGCCCGGCGCCGGGCGAGGGGCGGCCTCAGGCCGCCGCCGCGTCGCCGGGCATGCACAGTTCGACGACCGCGTCCATGATGATGTCGGGGCGGCCGGCGGCGCTGTGCCCGCTGAGGCGGTAGAGGTTCAGCGCTCCGTGGGCGTCGGCCCGAAGAGCCACGACGCTGCGCCCCAGGCGCCATTCGCTGAATGTGCTGCCCGGGCCCTGCAGTTCGCACACACACTCGGCGCCCAGTTCGCGGAGGAAGTTGGTCCCTCTCGTGTAAGCGGTCATGGCTCCACGCTCCTTCGGCCGGGTCCCCGAGCCCGGACCGACCCCGGGCAAGGGGCGGCGGACGGTCGGGGTCCTCCGGCGACATATCGGCATCCGCCCGCGTCCGCCGCAGAAGTCGGCAAAAACGGCTCATTTCCGTGCGAATCCAGGGGTCCTGGCCGATGCCCGGGCCGCGGGCCGAGGTCCGATAGGATGTGGCCGGGGCTACCATGACCTCC
>CALAFV010000337.1 GCA_937891445.1 uncultured Phycisphaerales bacterium
GGCGGTGCTGGTGATGGCGGGGGGGTGGGGGCGCCGGCGGCGGCGGTAGGGGACGGGGAGGAGCCCACGGGGGGCGCGGGGGCGGAGAATCGCGATGAGATTTGGATGGATCCTGGCGGTCGGTGTGCTGGTCGGCGCGGCGCTGGCGGGGCGGGCGAGCGCGGACCAGTTCACGTTCCTGGCGTCGCGCGACAACACGCTGTACGAGGACCCGCTGGGGTCGGTGAGCAACGGGGACGGGCAGTACATGTTCGTGGGGCGGACGAACACGGGGGACATGCGGCGGGCGCTGGTGGCGTTCGACCTGAGCCTGATCCCGCCGGGGTCCACGGTGACGGCGGCGACGCTGACGCTGCAGGTGTCGCGCGTGCGCACGAACTCGGGGATCGCGGTGTCGGCGCACCGGGTGCTGGCGTCGTGGGGGGAGAACCTCGAGCCGCCGGCGATCGGGGGCGAGGAGGGGGCGGGCGGGCAGGCGATGCCGGGGGACGCGACGTGGATCCACCGGTTCTACAACACACAGTTCTGGAACTCGCCGGGCGGGGACTTCGTCGCGACAGCCAGCGCGACGACGACGGTGGGCGGGGTGGGGACGTATTCGTGGTCGGGGCCGGGGCTGGTGGCGGACGTGCAGGCGTGGGTGAACAACCCGGCGTCGAACCACGGGTGGCTGCTGCGGGGCGGGGAGGGGGCGAGCGGAACGGCCAAGCGGTTCAACACGCGGCAGCACAGCCCGCCGCCGCCGGAGCAGCCGACGCGGCCGCGGCTGGTGGTGACGTTCACGCCGCCGGCGCACTTGGGGTCGTGCTGCATGCCGACGGGGGCGTGCATCGTGACGACGCCGGAACTGTGCGCGGAGCAGGGCGGGGTGTACGGCGGGGACGGGACGGTTTGCTCGCCGAACCCGTGCTACCAGCCGACGGGGGCGTGCTGCATGAGCAACGGGACGTGCGACGTGCGCACGCTGCTGGAGTGCGAGGCGGTGGGGGGCGTGTTCCAGGGTGACGGCGTGCCGTGCACGCCGGGGCTGTGCCCGGTGCTGTCGGGGGCGTGCTGCCTGCCGAGCGGGGTGTGCGTGGACGCGACGGAGGCGGATTGCGCAGCGCAGGGCGGGACGTTCCGCGGGGCGGGGGTGCTGTGCGAGCAGGTGTCGTGCCCGATCCTGCTGGAGCCGTTCGTGGACCGGCTGCCGATCCCGCCGATCGCGCAGCCGACGTCGGGGTCGCCGGGCGGGGTGGCGACGTACACGATCACGATGGAGGAGTTCACGCAGCAGTTGCACCGCGACCTGCCGCCGACGCGGCTGTGGGGGTACAACGGGATGTACCCGGGGCCGACGATCGTCGCGCGGCGGAACAACCCGGTGACGGTGACGTGGGTGAACAACATCCGCGACGAGCAGGGCGTGCTGCGGACGTCGCACTACTTCCCGGTGGATGAGTGCCTGCACGGGCCGTCGATGAACGGTTCCGCGCCGTACACGGTGGTGCACCTGCACGGGATCAACGCGCCGACGGCGGCGGACGGGCACCCGGACCTGGCGTTCCTGCCGGGGGAGCAGTCGGAGCCGTACGTGTATCCGAATGCTCAGCCGGGCGGGCTGCTGTGGTACCACGACCACGCGCTGGGGCTGACGCGGCTGAACGTGTACATGGGGCTGGCGGGGGCGTACCTGCTGCGCGACTCGGTGGAGGTGAGCCTGACGCTGCCGACGGGCGAGTTCGACGTGCCGCTGATCATCCAGGACCGGTCGTTCAACCCGGACGGGTCGCTGAAGTACCCGGCGGCGTGGCAGGACCAGTTCTTCGGGGACTTCATCCTCGTGAACGGGAAGGTGTGGCCGTACATGAACGTGCGGCGCGGGAAGTACCGGCTGCGGATGCTCAACGGGTGCAACTCGCGGACGCTGACGCTGTCGCTGTCGAACGGCGCGACGTTCTACCAGATCGGCGGGGATCACGGGCTGCTGCCGGCGCCGGTGCCGGTGCAGTCGGTGACGATCGGGCCGGCGGAGCGCGCGGACGTGGTGGTGGACTTCGGGTCGCTGCCCGCGGGCTCGGAGGTGCTGCTGGTCAACAGCGCGCCGGCGCCGTACCCGGGGGCGCCGGGGGTGGGGGTGGTGCCGAACGTGATGAAGTTCATCGTCGGGGCGCAGTTGGGCTTCACCGGGGAGATCTCGCAGTCGCTGACGAACGTTCCGCCGATCCCGACGGCGACGGCGGCGCGCGAGCGGACGTTCGAACTGCGGCTGATGCAGGGGGAGCAGTGCTCGCAGGGGCAGATGTGGACGATCAACGGACTTGGGTGGGAGGACATCACGGAGACGGTGCGGCTGGGGAGCGTGGAGATCTGGAGTTTCGTGAACCTCTCGCCGATCATGCACCCGATGCACCTGCACCTGGTGTCGTTCCAGGTGCTGGACCGGCAGGACATCGAGGTGGTGGAGGGGGAGGTCATTCCCGTGGGGCCGCGCGTGCCGCCGCCGCCGGAGGAGTCGGGGTGGAAGGACACGGTGCGGACCTACCCGATGCAGATCACGCGCGTGATCGCGCGGTTCAACGGGTTCACGGGCGTGTACCCGTACCACTGCCACCTGCTGGAGCACGAGGATCACGAGATGATGCGGCAGTTCCGCGTGACGTGCGCCGCGGACTGGAACCTCGACCTGGCGGCGAACTCGGCGGACATCAGCGCGTACCTGACGGCGTGGCTGGATGGGGTCAACACCGGGTCGCTCGCGGCGGACATCAACAACAGCGGGTCGGTCAACTCGTCGGACATCTCGGCGTACCTGACGCTGTGGATCAACACGGTGACCAACGGGTGTGAGTGAGCGGGGGCTGGGGGGCGAGAGTTTGAAACTGGACCGGGGTCGCCCGCGCGGGCGGCCCCGGTGTTTTTGTGGGATCGGAGGCGGCAGGCGGTGGGGCGCGTCTTGACGGGTGGGGTGGTTGTCCGGTAGGTTCGACGCTTCGGTGCGCCGAGGGGCCGGGGATATCGAGCCGGAGCGGACCCGTGGGCAAGAAGCGAGAACTGGCGTTCATCGGGGTGATCGCGGTGGGGAGCGTGGGGGCGTCCTCGGGGCTGTGGGCCGGCCGGGCGGAGCCGGAGTTGGCGCCGACGCGGGTGGCGGCGCTGGGGGAGCGCGGGGGGCCGTCGTTTGTGAACTGGGAAGTTCCACCGGTGCGGCCGGTGGAGATGACGCCGGACGGCTCGCGGCTGCTGGTCGTCAACACGGCGGCCGAGCGGCTGGAGGTGTTCACGCTGGACGATGCGGGCGTGCCGGTTCACGCGGGGGCGGTGCCGGTGGGGCTCTCGCCGGTGGCGGCGAGGGCGCGGACCAACACGGAGGTGTGGGTGGCCAACCACATCTCCGACAGCGTGAGCATCGTGGACCTGTCCACGATGAACGTGGTGCGGACGCTGCGGACGCTGGATGAGCCGTGCGACATCGTGTTCGCGGGGGATCCGGTGCGAGCGTTCGTGACGTGCTCGCAGGTCAACACGGTGCAGGTCTTCGACCCGGCGGACCTGGATGCGCCGCCGATCAACCTGCCGATCACCGGGGAGGACCCGCGGGCGCTGGCCGTGAGCCCGGACGGGATGACGGTGTACGCGGCGGTCTTCGAGAGCGGGAACGGGTCCACGATCCTGGGCGGCGGGGCGATCGCGGGGGGGAACCTGGCCTTCCCGCCGAACGTGGTGGGGAGCCCGGGGACGCCGTACGGGACGGTGAACCCGCCGCCGAACAACGGCACGTCGTTCAATCCGCCGCGGCCGCCGGGTCAGCCCGCGCCGCCGCGGGTGGGGCTGATCGTGAAGAAGGATGCAAGCGGCGCGTGGCGTGACGACAACGGCACGGACTGGACGCCGTGGGTGTCGGGGCCCAACGCGGCGGCGAGCGGGCGGCCCGTGGGGTGGGATCTGCCGGACCGCGACCTGGCGATCATCAGCACGTCGAACCTGAGCGTGTCGTACGCGCGGCGGCTGATGAACATCTGCATGGCGGTGGGGGTGAATCCGGCGACGGGGGCGGTGACGGTGGTGGGGACGGACGCGATCAATGAAGTCCGCTTCGAGCCGATCGTCAACGGCATCTTCGTGCGGGTGCATATGGCGACGGTGGACCCGGCGGCGCCGGGGTCGCCGGTCGTGGTGGACCTCAACCCGCACCTGGACTACTCGACGCCGACGCTGCCGCAGAGCGAGCGGGACCGGTCGATCGGCGACCCGCGGGCGATCGTGTGGAACAGCGCGGGGACGAAGGGGTACGTGGCGGGGATGGGGTCGAACAACGTGATCGTGATCGACCCGAGCGGGGCACGGGCGGGGCTGAGCGAGACGATCGAGGTGGGGGAGGGGCCGGCCGGGCTCGTGCTCGATGAGGCGCGGGGGAAGTTGTACGTGCTGAACCGGTTCGAGGCGTCGGTGTCGGTGGTTGATCTGGAGACCGAGACGGAGGAAGCGCGCGTGCCGTTCTTCGACCCGACGCCGCAGGTGATCAAGGTCGGGCGCAAGCACCTCTACGACACGCACAAGAACTCGGGGCTGGGGCACGTCGCGTGCGCCTCGTGCCACGTCGATGCGAGGATGGACCGGCTGGCGTGGGATCTGGGAGACCCGAGCGGGCCGATGATGTCGCTGGCGGGGCTGAACCTCGGGTTCGGGGTGCCGGGGCTGGACGTCAACAGCGACCTGACGCCGGTGCCGTTTGCGCCGTTCCACCCCATGAAGGGGCCGATGACGACGCAGACGCTCCAGGACATCATCGGGAAGGAGCCGCACCACTGGCGCGGCGACCGGCAGGGGCTGGAGAACTTCGCCGGGGCGTTCATGGGGCTTCAGGGGGACGATGAGACGCTCACAGCGCAGGAGATGCAGGAGTTCGAGGACTTCCTGGCGACGATCCACTTCCCGCCCAACCCGTTCCGGAACTTCGACAACTCGCTGCCGACGGACCTGCCGCTGCCGGGGCACTACAACGTGCCGCGGTACGCGACGGCGCAGTTCCCGGCGGGGGCGCCGCTGCCCAACGGCAACGCGGTGAACGGGCTGGCGCTGTACCGCTCGAGCACGCGGCGGCTGGACTCCAACGCGTTCGCCTGTGTGACGTGCCACACGCTGCCGACGGGGCTGGGGCCGGACAGCCGCCTCAACGCACAGGGGCTCTACCAGCCGTTGCCGCCGGGGCCGATGGGGCAGCGGCACCACGGGTTGGTGTCGGTGGACGGGACGACGAACGTCTCGACGAAGGTGCCGCAGATCCGCAACGTGCACGAGAAGGCGGGGTTCAACACGACGCAACTGGAGAACAACGCTGGATTCGGGTACCTGCACGACGGGAGCGTGGACTCGATCGAGCGGTTCGTCTCCGAGCCGGTGTTCCGCCTCAACAACGTGCAGGAACTGGCGGACATGGTGGCGTTCATGCTGTGTTTCAGCGGGTCGGACCTGCCGCAGGGCTCGCCGAGCACGCCGATGGAGCCGCCGGGGACGCCGAGCCAGGACACGCACGCGGCGGTGGGGCGGCAGGTGACGCTGCGCGGGCCGGCATCGCCGCCGGCGGACGTCGCGCTGGTGGGCCAGATGCTCGCGCTGGCCGATGCGCCCAACGCCCGCGTGTCGGTGATCGCCAAGGGCCGGATGGGGGGCGAGCAGCGCGGCTGGGCGTACCTCGGCGGGGGCGTCTTCCAGAGTGATCGCGCCGGCGAGACGATCACGGCCGCGGCGCTTCAGGCCGCCGCGGCGCCGGGGAGCGAGATCACGTTCACGGTTGTGGTAGCCGGGACCGAAGTGCGCCTCGGTGTGGACCATGATCTGGATGGGTGCCTGGACCGCGATGAACTCGACGGCTGTGGGACGGCCTGCCCCGCGGACTGGAACCAGGACGGCGCCGTCACGTCGTCGGACATCAGCGCCTTCCTGACGGTGTGGCTCCAGAGTCTCGTGGACGGGACACTGGCGGCGGACTTCAACGCCGACGGGCACGTCTCCTCGAACGACATCAGCGCGTTCCTGACGGCGTGGCTGGAGGCGGTCAGCGGCGGCTGCTGAGCCACGGGCCGGCACACGGCGATTCGGACGGGGAGGGGCCGCGCCGGCCTCTCCTTGCCCATTTTCCCGCCGCCGGATCGGGGGCGCCGGGTGGACGGGCCCGGCCAGCGCGGCAAGACTAAGGAACGCCAGCCGGCGATCGACCCACCCCTGCCCCCCGGCAACCGATCCGGCGCGGGGCGACCGGCGGCGACGAGAGCATCATGACCAGACTTCCCCGCTGCACGGGCGCAGCGATTGCCGCGGTTCTCGCGGGCGCCGCCCTCCCTGTTTCCCACGCCGTCGCGCTCCCACCCGGATTCGTGGATCAGTTCGTCGCCACGGGCCTGCCGCTGGCGGTGGGGGTGCGGTTCGCGCCCGACGGCCGCGGGTTCGTGTGGGAGCAGTCGGGGCGCGTGTGGCTGCTGGAGAACGGGCAACTCTCGGCCGAGCCGCTGATCGACATCCGCGAGGAAGTGGGGAACTGGCGGGAACTGGGGTTGCTCGGGTTCGCGATCGACCCGGACTATTACAACAACGGCCGGATCTACCTGGCGTACACCGTGGACTACCACCACCTGCGGTACTTCGGCACGCCGGAGTACAACCCGCAGGCGAACGAGTACTTCCACGACACGATCGGGCGCATCACGCGGTACACGTGCAACGCCGCGGACGGCTTCAGGAGCGTGGACCCCTCGTCGCGCTTCATCCTGGTGGGGGAGACGATGTCCACCGGGTTCCCGGTGACGCACGAGTCGCACACCGTCGGGACGCTGGTGTTCGGTGAGGACGGGATGCTGCTGGCCGGCTCCGGCGACGGCTCGACGTACACGCACGCCGACGGCGGCGGCTTCCGGCCGGGGAGTTCCAACACGGCGCTGATCGACGGGATCATCCAGCCGCACGAGGATGTGGGGGCGTTCCGCGCGCAGTTGCTGGACTCGCTGAGCGGTCGGATCATCCGCATCGACCCGGAGACGGGCGACGGCGTGCCGGGGAACCCGTACTACGACCCTGCCAACCCGCGCTCGGCCCGGTCGCGGACGTGGGTGCTGGGGCTGCGCAACCCGTTCCGCTTCACGCTGCGTCCCGGGACGGGGCAGGCCGATCCCGCGGTGGGGGATCCGGGGACGCTGTACATCGGGGACGTGGGGTGGTACATGCACGAGGAGTTGAACGTCGCGCCGACGGGCGGACTCAACTTCGGGTGGCCGCTGTTCGAGGGGCTGTCGGAGCAGCCGGAATACTTCGCGCTCGACACGATGAATCTCACGGCGCCCAACCCGCTGGCGGGGCAGCCGGGGTGCCCGTTCCCGTTCTTCCGCTTCCGCGACCTGCTGGTGCAGGCGACGCTGGGCGTGCCGCGCTGGCGGAACCCGTGCAGCCCGACGCAGAACGTGCCCGCGGGGATTCCGCGCTGGGTGCACACGCGTCCGGTGCTGGAGTACGGGCACACGGGGATCGTGAGCGTGCCGACGTTTGTGGGGCTCGACGCGGCGGGGGTCCCGATCGACGACCCCGCCTCGCCGGTGGCCGGCTCGCAGTTCACCGGGCGGACCGTGGTGGGGGGAGCGTGGTACACCGAGGGGCACTTCCCGGCGGAGTGGCGCAACGTCTTCTACTTCGCGGACTTCGTCGAGGGGTGGATCCGCGCGGGGGTTTTCGACGAGGAGGAGCGTCTGCTCGAGGTGCGGCCCTTCCACGAGGACGCGGGTCGCATCACGTCCATCGCGGTGAATCCGGCCGACGGTGGGTTGTATTACATCACCTACGACCGCTTCGGGATCGCGAACCTGCGGCGGATCGTGCACGCCGACGCCTTCCCGCCCACGGCGGCGATGGAGGTGACGCCTGCGTACGGCCCGCTGCCGCTGACGGTGTCGTGCTCCAGCGCCGGCTCGGGGGCGATCGACGGCTCGCCGGTGCAGTATCAGTGGGATTTCGGGGACGCCTCGCCGCCGTCGTCGGAGGCCAACCCGACGCACGTGTACACCGGGGGCGTGGACATCACCGACCTGGGGACGATCGTCGCACGCGTCTTCGAACTGGCGCCGCCGTTCCCCTATGGCGCCGGCGCGCCGGACCCGGAGGTGATCCGCGACCGCGACTGGCCGCCGCTGGGCGGGTACGCGATCACGCGGCAGTATGACACGACGCACGACGCCGCGCAGGGGCTTGACGACTGGATCGGCTACACCTTCCCCGAGCCGATGGTGATCGACCGCGTGACGTTCCAGGAGGGGCAGCACTTCCCGCACGGCGGGTGGTTCGACTCGCTGTGGGTGGAGTACTTCGACGGCTCGCAGTGGCGGCCGGTTTCTTCGCTGGTGTCGGACCCGCCGTACCCCGGCAACAACGGAATCAACTTCGAGACGTTCGTGATGAGTTTCCAGCCGGTGGAGGCCCGCGGCGTGCGGATCCGCGGCGTCCCCGGCGGTGAGCACCGGTTCGTGAGCGTGGCGGAACTCCGCGTCCGCGGCATGCCCGCGGGGCAGGAGGACGGCCCGCGCCGCTACGACGTGCGTCTGACGGTCACCGCGGGCAACGGGCAGAGCGCCTCCGCCGAGGCCTCCGTGTCGGGGAACAACTCGCCGCCGCAGGTGTCGATCCTGTCGCCGATCGACGGGGCGGCCTTCCGCGTCGTGGCGCCGACGGAGGTGCCGCTGATCGCCGGCGTCAACGACGCCGAGCACGGCGTGGAGGAGTGCGAGTGCGTCTGGCGGGTGCTGGCGCAGCAGCCGGGCCAGACGACGGTGGCGGCGGTCGTGACCGGGTGCGACACCAGCATCCAACTCCAGCCCCCGCCGGGGAACGCCGGGTGCGACGGGACGGAGTTCCGCTACGAGGTGCGTCTGACGGTGAGCGACCCGCTGGGCCTCTCCGGTTCGGCGACGGCGTCGATGTACCCCAACTGCTGCCGCCCGGACTGGAACAACGACCAGGTGGTCAACATGTCGGACATCGCCGCGTTCCTGGAGTCCTGGGTCGCGGCGATGAACGGGGGAGCCCCGGCCGACTTCGACGGCAACGGGATCACCGGCTCGCCGGACATCGCGGCCTTCCTGACCGCGTGGCTGACGGCGGTGAACGTGGGCTGCTGAAGCGGAGAACCCCGGGTGCGGCCCCGGCCGGTCAAGGCCGGGTGGCCGCGGCGTGCGGGTGGGGCATGATTGGGCGGCCGGGCCGTGGCCGGTGTCCACAGCGCGGCCGGACCCCGCGCCCCACCCGGGGTGTGTTAAGATGCGAGTTCAATGAGACTTCCGGCGGATATCGTGGCCCGCCTTCGCACGCGCTATGAAGGCCGGAGGGTCTGCGTCACCGGCGGTGCGGGCTTCATCGGCGGGCACCTGGTCGATGCGCTCCTCTCCGTCGGGGCCTCGATCTCGGTCATCGACGACCTCTCCAACTCCACGCTGGACCACCTGGGCGAACTGATCGAACTGGAGCCCGAGCGGGTCCGGTTCGTGCACGGGTCGATCCTCGACGACACGGCGCTTCG
>CALAFV010000338.1 GCA_937891445.1 uncultured Phycisphaerales bacterium
AAGGTGCTGTTCGATGCGGAGTACCACGACATTGACGCCACCGAGCGGAGCATCGAGTGGGGCGTCGTCAATGGCACGGATCACGCGCGCAAGCACGGAACGGCGTGGCACCGCCAGGCCCGCGCCGTCCTCGCCCTGTTCGAGAAGGGAGCACCCGTGGCTGAGTACACGCCGCGCGGCCCGATCCCCGAGGCGTGTGACGGTGGAGCAGACCCGAGCGTCAACCATGAAGCGCACCCCTGGCCATGCGGGGACGCAACTGCGCTGGCCGAGGCCCAGCGCGAGGCGGCCGGACAACCAAGGAGGCCAACAATGACCCCCCGTGAGACAACCCTCGGAGCCCTGACCGCTGCGGACCTGGGGGGACCCGCCCCGGTGGTCCCCGACAGCCCGAACCCTGCCATCGTGCGCGCTGCGGCGATGTTGGGCGTTCGGCACGAGCGGCTGGCCGAAGTGCTCGCCGTCGTGGGCCAGGGCGTGACGGCGGAGACAAAGGTGGCGCAGGTGAACCGCCTGCTCGGGGTGAGCCTGTGGGATGCCCCCTCGTTCCGGGCCGATGTTCGGATCGACTTCCACGAGGACGGGGGCATCTACGGCGCAACGCTCCTGAATAGCGCCGCCGTGCGCCCGACCGGGCAGGAGGGGTCGTGATGAGGCAGAAACTCGGGATGAACCCGGACCCGTACAGCGGCATCTTCACGCTCGCGATCCTCGCGTTCACCCATGAACTCTGCTACCTGATCCCCGGCGGGGCTCACATCCAACGCGCCATCGAGCGCCGTCTTCGGAACATGAAGTGAGCCACACGACGCGCGTCGCCCGGAAGGAACAGCCATGACCACCTACACCCCGCCCGCCGAGGCCGTGGAGGCTGCGGCTGCGGCGATCGAGCGCGACCTTCGGGCACGCACGGCCCCACCCGACCGATTTAGCGGGCAGGGAGGGCTAGGGCTCACCTGCGAGCAGATCGCCACCGCCGCCCTCACCGCCGCTGGTCCGATCATCGCGGCCGAGGCGCTGCGGGGCAGCGGGAAGGGTCAGTCGTGTGGGTGCGCTTGGTGCTGCTCCCAGAATGCGGCGTCGGTGATTCCCGGGAAAGGCCATGAAATCTGCCCCGCACAGCGTGGTCGTCGCATCCTCCGAGGGGAGGTGCGTGATGACTGACGACACCGTGACCGCGTGCCTGAGCGACCCGGAGGCAACCGTCGCTGACGGCTGGTGCAACCACCCCGGATTCCGCCACCGCTACGGGACGCCGCCGACCGTGAAGCCGTCCCTTGAGCAGGTCGTGGACGTGCTGGCCGCGCAGCCCCCCGGCAGAGGCGAGTGGACATCGAGCCGCATCATGCAGACCGCCCGCGCCGTCCTCGCTCTGCTGCCCGGACGCACCGAGACCGAGGTCAAGGCTGAGGCTCTGCGCGACGCCGCCCAAGACGCCCGCCTCTGCTGGACCGGCACCACCAACCTCCGAGACCAGGACGACCCCGAGAAGGCCTACTCGTTCGACGCCTGGCTCGACGTCCGCGCCGACCACATCGAGAAGGAGGCCGACCGTGGCTGACTACACGCCGACGACGGATTGGGTCCGCATTATGGTGGGTTACGCCAA
>CALAFV010000339.1 GCA_937891445.1 uncultured Phycisphaerales bacterium
CGAAGCAGGCGACCGCGGCCGCGGTGAGCGCCGCGTCGGGCATGCTGGTGAAGTCAAACGCGAAGGGGTCCACCGGGAGCGCGCGGCCGCGGACGTAGGTGCCGCGCGGGGACTGCTGGACCTCCGCCCCGCAGGCGCGGAGCACGGCGAGAAACTCGGCGTCGCCCTGGAGCGAGGGGTGGGTCAGGGCGCGGATGGTGATGCTGGAGCGCGGGGCAAGGGCGGCGGCCGCACAAAGGTAGGTGGCGCTGGAGGCGTCGGGCTCGATGGTGATGTCGAAGCCGCCGGGGGCGATGCGGTCGGGGGAGCGGAGGTGCTCGGCGGGGAAGACGGTGATGGGGCCGGGTGGTGGGGGCGGCGAAAGGGGGGCAGAGGGCGTTGGCCGCGCCTCGCCCGGTGCGGGCGGCGCATCGCCCGCGGCCGCGACGGCCCGCATGCCCGATGGGGGAGGCGGGGGAAGTCCCTCATCCTCGTGCGTGAACGTGGGGGCATGGACATCGCCCTTGACCTGGAAGCCGCAGCGCCGGAGCAGGCCGGTGGTCATGGCGATGTACGAGGGGCTGGTGGGGGGCTCGGAGAAGTAGATCGTCAGTCCACGCGGCAGCCAGGGGGCGATGAGGAGCAGGGCGGAGATGAACTGGCTGGAGGCGGTGCGGCCGAAGGTGAGTTGCGTGTCGAGGTCGGCGAGTGAAGCCGGCGGGTAGATGCGGATCGGGGGGAAGCCCTCGTTGCGCGGGTACTCGACCTTGACGCCGAGGGTGCGCAGGGCGTCGCCGAGTTCGGCGATGGGGCGCTCGCGCATGCGCTCGTTGCCGTCGATGGTGATGGGGCCGCGCTGCGGGTCGCCGAGAATGGCGGCGGCCGCGAGGAAGCGCGTGGCCGTGCCGGCGTTGTTGAGGTTGAGCGTGAGGTCGGAGGAGCGGGGCGCCCAGCGGCCGGCGACGCCGGTGATACGAAGGTCGCCGGTGTCGGTGCGCTCGACGGTGGCGCCGAGTTGGGCGACGGCCTCGAGCATGCGCTCGGTGTCGTCGGCGCCCAGGAGCGGGGCGCGGAGGACGGACGTGCCGCGGGCGAGCGCGGCGATGAGGATGGCGCGGTTGGTAAGGCTCTTGGACCCCGGCGGCGTCACGGCGATGCGGAACGGGCGCGTGAGAACCGGGATGGGCAGAGGGTCGGGGAGGAGTTTGAGCGGCAGCGTGAGGATGGCAGGGTCGGGGCGTCCGGGAGGGGCGGGGGCCGGGGACCGTGCTGGGCGTCGCTGCGGAGAAGCCACGGCTGCATGGTAAGGAGCGGGGCTCAGCCCGGCATGAACCGGAGGGCGAGATCAAGAGGCCCGCATCCCGAGCGGCCCGCGGCTACTGGTCCTTGATGATGTCGAGGTCCGCCGCCCACGCGATCGCGCAGCGGCCGGTCACGCCCTCGGCAGCGAGGTGCGCCAGCGCCTCGGCGAGCCCGGGGACCGTGCCGGCGGGCACAGGTTCGTGCGGCTCGACGAGGGGCGCGGGCATGTGGCGGGGTTCAGTCGGCGTCGTCCTCCCCGGCGCGGCGGAAGACGGCGACGACGTCCTCCACGGGGATCACGAAGAGGCGGTTGTCGCCCTCGAACTCGACGGGGATGGCGTGCTTGGGGTTGAAGAGGATGCGGTCGTACTTCTTGATGGGGTAGTCCTCGTCGCGGGCGACCTGGGCGCTGATGGCGACGATGCGGCCGGTAAGAGTGGGGATCTCGATCTTGTCCGGGAGGTGGATGCCGGCCTTGGTCTGCTTCTTGTCCTCATCCTTGCGGATCAGGACGCGGGCGCCGATGGGCTCGACAATCTCCAGGGGTGGGGTGGTCTTGCGTTGGTCCTTGGGCATGTCGGGGGATCATAGGGCGATGGGGAATGGGCAATGGGCAGCGGAAGAGAGGGCGGACGGGCGGTGGTTCGCGGTTCGCCGCGTCCGGTGATGTCCGTCCTCACCTAGTCACCTCCCCACCTGCTCACCTGCTCACCTGCTCACGCCTGTCCCCACACCGGGCGTCGCCGTGCTAGGCTGGTGGCCGTGAGGCAGGGGGCGGGCGGGACGCCCGGGGGGCGAGCGAGCAGGATCCATGACGACGACGAACGGGGCGCCCATCGAGCACCTGCGCCGGCTGATCCGCGACGTGCCGGACTTCCCCAAGAAGGGCATCATCTTCAAGGACTTCACGCCGCTGCTGCGCGACCCGGCGGGGCTGGCGCTGGCGGTGGAACTGATGGCCAACCCGTTCCGCGGCAAGGGGGTGGACCTGGTCGTCGGGGCCGAGAGCCGCGGGTTCATCTTCGGGATCGCGCTGGCGCAGGCGCTCTCGGCGGGGTTCGTGCCCGTGCGCAAGCCCGGGAAGCTGCCGACGGCGACGGCGCGGATGGAGTACGACCTGGAGTACGGGAAGGACTGCCTGGAGATCCACGTGGACGCGGTGGAGCCGGGGCAGCGCGTGCTGCTGGTGGACGACCTGTTGGCGACGGGGGGGACGATGCAGGCGTGCTGCGAACTGGTCAGCGGGATGCAGGCGAAGATCGTGGGGATCACCGTGCTGATCGAACTGGGCTTCCTGCCGGGGCGGGAGCGGCTGCGGAAGTACGGGGATGTGCACTCGGTGCTGAAGTACTGAGGCACAGCCGGGCAGGCTCAAAGCCAGCGGCTTCCAGCCGTCGCAGTTCCTCAAACGAGTTGGTGCGCGATTTCGCCTCCTCCCATGCTCGACGGAACGCCGGCTTTGCGAGATTGGATCGCATGCCGTCGCACCGGTTCTGGAACGTGTTCTTTCGAACGCGACCGCAAAGGAAGAGGAACACCTGCTCGTTGCTGAGGTCGATGCCGTGGATCAGGATCGCGCGGGCGGCATGAACTCTTCAGGAGATGGGTCTCCCAAGGGAATCCGCACACGTTCGGGTGACGAGATCCATGATCGCAGTTTGCCACGCCGCCGGTGTCGTCGGG
>CALAFV010000340.1 GCA_937891445.1 uncultured Phycisphaerales bacterium
TGCGCAAAACCGTTGATAAGCACACGGTTGAGGCGGGGAGGATCAGAGAGAGGGGCGAGACACGGGCAGAAAGCCCGTGCCACGGGAAAGCGGGCGCCGTGACCTTTCACGCCAGGATCACAACTCAAACAGCAATCCCCCGCGCCGCGCCGCCTCAGCCGCGGCTCGCTTCTCCATGAACCACGCGCTCGACACCCCGGACCGCCCCTTGTTCAGCCCGTACCGCCGCGTGAACAGTTCGAACGCCGCGCGGATGCCGTCCGCCCGCGGTCCCTGGCCGCGCTGGCGCTGGAAATACCCCGCCTCGTACAACTCACCGCCGCGCATCTGCCGGATGAGGCTCTCGACCTTCGCCGCCCGCTCGGGGACGTGGCGCTGGAGCCACTCCAGGAACAGGTCCTTGATCTGGTGCGGCAGGCGCAGCATAACGTACCCCGCCCCCGTCGCGCCCGCTTCCGCCGCCGCCTCGAGGATCGCCGGCATCTCGTGGTCGTTCAATCCCGGGATGATCGGCGCGACCATCACCGCGACCGGCACCCCCGCCGCCGTCAGTTCGCGGATCGCCGCGAGGCGCTCGCGCGGGCTGCTCGCCCGCGGCTCCATCTTCGCCGCCAGTCGGTTGTCCAGCGTCGTGACCGACACCGCCGCCCGCGCGGCGTTGTGCGCCGCCAGTTCCCCCAGCAGGTCGATGTCGCGCGTGATCAGATGGTTCTTGGTGACGGCGCTCACCGGCTGCCCGAACTCGACGCACACCTCCAGGATCCGCCGCGTCAGCCGCAGTTTCGCCTCGACCGGCTGCCACGGGTCCGTCACGCCCGCGAACATGATCGGCTCACCCTTCCACCCGGGCTTGCTCAGTTCCGCTCGCAGCAGTTCCGGCGCCCGCAGTTTCGCGAAGATCCTGGTCTCGAAGTCCAGCCCGCTCGACAGCCCGAGGTACTCATGCCCCGGCCGCGCGTAGCAGTAGATGCACCCGTGCTCGCACCCGCGGTACGGGTTCACCGACCAGTTGCACGGTATGTCCGGCGACTCGATCGGGTTGAGGATCGTTCGCGAGTGATCCTCATAAATGCGCGTCGCGACCTTCGTCCCGTCCGGGTTCTCGGCGACGACCTCGTCGAGGTGATCCCCCAGCACGTGCAGCCGCACGCCCTCGAACCGGTTGCCGGGGTTCAGCCCGGCCCCGCGCCCGCGCACGGGGCCGGTGGGGAGGTGATCGCGAAACTCGGGCTCGCCGGGCATGATCCAAACATAAGCCTATCCCAACCGCCCGGCAAGTTGCTCACCCCGCCAGCCGCCCCGGATGCTCGCCATCCGCCTCCGGCCCATCGATCCCGAGTTGCTTCATCTTCTTGTACAGCGTCGTCCGGTTGATCTTCAGGTCGTCCGCCGTCTTCTGCCGGTTCCAGTCGTTGGCCTTCAGCGCCCGCAGGATGATCCGCCGCTCCGGCTCGCGCAGCGCTTCCTCGAGCGGCATCGGCGTCCACGTGTCTCCCTCGCCATCCGCGCCCGAGATGGTGGGGGGGTTAGAGGGGGTAATGCGCGCCAGCGGCGAGTACCCCTCGATCACGTGCGGCGGAAGGTCCTCCAGCCCGATCGTCTGCCCGCGGCAGAGCACCGCCGCGCGCTCGACGATGTTCGCCAGTTCCCGCACGTTCCCCGGGAACGGGTACCGCACCAGCGCGGCCATCGCATCATCCGTGAACCCCGCGATCGTTTTCCCCGCCTCGGCCGCGTGCTTGCGCAGCATGTGCCGCGCCAGCAGCGGAATGTCCCCCGGCCGCTCCCGCAGCGGCGGCAGTTCGATTTTGACGACGTTGATCCGGTAGTACAGGTCCTGCCGGAACGCCCCCTCGGCCACCAGTTTCTCCAGCGGCTGGTTGCTCGCCAGCACCACCCGCACGTCCACGTCGATCGTCCGCGTGGACCCGACCGGCTCGAACCGCCGCTCCTGGAGCACGCGCAGCAGTTTCAGTTGCATCGCCGGTGACGCCGAGTTGATCTCGTCCAGGAAGATCGTCCCGCCGTCGGCGGCGAGGAACTTGCCGACCTTGTCCGCGTACGCCCCCGTGAACGCCCCCTTGACGTGCCCGAACAGCTCGCTCTCCAGCAGCGTCTCCGGGATCGAGCCGCACGAGATCTCCACGAACGGCTTGTCCCGCCGCGGCGAGCGCTGGTGGATCGCGTGCGCGATCAGGCTCTTGCCCGTTCCGCTCTCGCCGGTCATCAGCACGGTCGTCTTGCTGGGCGCCACGGCCTCGATCAGGTCGTAGATCTTGAGCATCCGCGGGTCCTGGCCGACGATCGCGTCCAGCCCGTACCGGTCGTCCAGCCGCGTGCGCAGCGCCGCGTTCTCCGCCGCCAGCACGTGCTGCCGCACGGCCCGCTCCATCGCCAGCCGCAGTTCCGCGTCCACCACCGGCTTGGTCAGGTAGTCCACGGCCCCCAGCCGCACCGCCTCGACCGCCGATTCGATCGTGCCGTACCCGGTGATCACGAGCACCACCACCCCCGGGTGCTCCTTGGTGATGCGGCGCAGCAACTCCAGCCCGTCCATCCCGGGCATGGAGACGTCGGTGATGACCACACCGAAGGGCCGCGGCCGCGCATCGCCGTCGCCGCCCAGTCCTGTGCGGGACTGCTCCAGCGCCGCCAGCGCCTCTTCGGCGTTGAACGCGGTCGCGGCCTGGTACCCCTCCGCGTGCAGGAACTCCGCCAGCGACTCGGCCGCGATCGGGTCGTCGTCCACGACCAGCACACGGACCGGCGCGCCCGAGGGATCACCTCCGCTGTCTGCCTGCCCCCCGCGGGCGCTCGGGCGGCTCATGCGGCGGGCCTCCCGCCGGACTTCACGGCGCGCAGCGGGTACATGATCCGCAGGATTGCCCCGCCGCCCTCGCGGCCCAGCAGTTCGATCGAACCGCCGAGCCCCGACACGACGTCGTGCGCGACCGACAGCCCGTACCCGCGCCCCGGTGACTTGGTCGAGAACCCCGGCGAATACAGCCGCCAGCGCTCCCGTTCCGGCAGCGGCGGCGGTCCCTCGCCGTTGTCTTCGACCTCGATCATCGCCACCCCGCCCGGATCGTCCGCCGTGTTCAGCCGCTTCGCGGTCACGTTGATCATCCCGCCCTCCCCGCCGCGCCGCCGGATCGACTCAAGACTGTTGCGAACCGCCGCGGCCACCACCGGGTACACCGGCCCCGCCGGCTCGCCGGCCAGTTCGGGCGAGACGTTCACGTTCACCGCGACTCGCGACTCATCCGCGATGGGCCGCAGCACATCCGCCGCGTGGCCGATCGCATCCCCCAGCGTCCATCCTTCCAGCAGGCCCGGGCGGCAGCCCAGCCCCGCGTCGGCCGCGACGCCGTCCATGGCCGACCGAACCAGTTCCGCCATCTGACGCATCGCGGCGTGCACGGTGCTCAGCCGCCTGACGAGTTCCTCATTCGGCGCCGCCGCGGCCGCCAGCGACCGCTCCGCGAGCCCGAGGCACCGCATGGACCCATCCAGCAGGTTGGCGAGGTCGTGCGCGAGCGCCGTCAGACGCGCGGCGGCGAAAGACGCATCCGCCGGATCGGCGGACGTCGGCCCCGCTCCTACGGCGCGGAGGACACCACTGGCGCGGGCGCGCGGATCGGGCCCGGGCCCCTGCCCTTCTGGCGGCGGCGTTGACATGCCGCAACACCATCGGCCGCCCGCCGTCGCAACTGAACCGGATGTTGCTCCGTGGCAACAGTCGGCCTGTTGCCCGCCCGCATCAGCCGAACCCGCGGCCTATCCCGCCGCGGGCGGCGCTGGACGCAGATGCCGCACGAGGAACTCAACCTGCGCGTTCTTCGCGTCGTTTCCGTAGCGTCCGAATCCCGCGTGCTCCTGCGGCGCGCCGGTGTCGGTGAACGTCCGCAGTTCGATCATCGCCGGGTCGGCCCCCTGGTGGCGGTAGCGCTCGCGCAGGGCCTCGAGGAACCCCTGCATCCCGGCGATCGGGACCATCTGGTCCCCCGTGGCGTGCAGCGCCAGCAGCGGGATGGGCCGGAAGCCGTCGAGGTGGCGGGCCGGGTCTACCGCCGCAACGCGAGCCGGGTCGTGCGTCACGGGCCACGGCCGCTCCGGGCTCCCGGCGTACAGCGCCCCCAGGTCGCCCGTCGTTCCCTCGACCGCCGCACACACAAACGGGTGCGGGTCGCACAGGCGGCGCAGCGTCGCCATGCCGCCGGCCGACATCCCGCCGATCGCCGGCCGCTCCTGATCGAACACCTCGCCGTACTCCGGCGCGGCCAGCGCATCCAGGACTTCGTCGATCTCGCCGACGACCTGCGTCAGCATGTCGAGCGTCTTCGCCGGGCTGTGGTACGCGGGGTCCAGCCGCTCTCCGTGCCCCGGCAGATCGATCGCGACGGCCCCGATTCCCGCCCGCACCCACCGAAGGTACCGCCCGGGGTCCAGTTCCTTGTTCACCGTCCGCCCGTGGAGCCAGATCACGAACGGAGCAGGAGTCTCCCAATCCGGATGCGCCAGCAGCGCCGGCACCCCAGACCGCCCAAGGCGCACCCACCGCGTGCGGCGGGCAAGATCGGCGGGCAATCTGGCAAAGCGTGGGTCCATTCGTTCTTCAGCCACTGATCAACACAGATGAACACGGATTCGGGCAAGAGCAAGCGAGCCGCAGATCAACGCAGATGAACGCAGATCAGAAGAAGAGGGTCAATGTTGTTCATCCTTCACTTCTGATCCGTGTTGATCTGCGGCTCCTTCGTCACAGAGCAACCGATGCCCCACGCTCGATCCGCCGCGGGAGGATCTTGCCCCGCAGGTCCTCCGCCTCCAGCGCCGTCAGCGGCGAGATCTCCAGCGTGCAGTCCGGCGTCCCGTCCTCGCGGCGCGGGACGTTCACGCCCGCCGCCGTGAGCCACCTCGCCGCGCGCTCGGTCTGGATCGCATGACTCGTCGCCGGGCTGTCCACCCCTTCGGCGTTCTTGATCGGCGCGAACTCCTCGACCCGCTCGGTCTCCAGCACGATCGACCCGCGGCACAGCGGGATCGCGTCGAAGATGAACCGCTCGAGTTTCACCGCGTTGGGCGACTCCGGCTTCACCGGCTTGCCGGTCTGAAGGTCGATGTGCGGCACCTTCTTCTCCGCGCGGTGGAAGGGCAACTCGAACTCAGGGTCCGTCGCGAGTTTTTCCGCGAACGCGACCGCGATGATGTGCACCGCGATCGATCCCGCGATGAACCGCAGCGATCCGTCCGCGTTGCGCTCCTGCGCCAGCCGCTCGGGCAGGTCGGAGTACTCGACGACCATCGTCCGCCCACCCGCCGAGCAGAACACGCCGACTTTCTCCTCCGGCCCCACCTTGGGGATCATCTTGCTGGACATCTCCCCCGAGGAGTCCGGCGCCGCCGCGTGCAGCCCGAGGAAGACCGGGTCCGCGACGCGCACCAGCGGGTTGTCCACCTGGAAGTAACTGATCTGCTCCACGCCCCGCTGGCGCATGTCCGCCAGCGCGCCCGAGACGTGCAGCGCCCGGATCGCCCCGCCGTGCCCGTCCGGGTTGGTCGCGATCTCGTCCTTCGCGGCCAGCAGGATCTTGCCCGTCTTCATGTCCAGCGACGGCATCACGCCCTGCTGGAAGAACATCACCGACGCCGGCGAGAGCCCGAAGAACCGGTTGTCGCGGAAGAACGACACCGTGGCTTCGTGGTTCAGCGGGCTGGTCATGATGTACCACGGCGGCGTCACGCCGTAGCGGCGACCGGTCGCCACCAGCCCCTCCGCGAAGATCTGGAACAGCGGCTTGCGCGTCACCGCCCCCGCCGGGTAGCACCCCTTGGGCCCCTCGTACCCCAGCCGCGACCCCTGCCCTCCCGCCACCGTGAACGCCGCGACCTTCCCGCGGCGGAGCAGGTCTTCGCCGACCTCCCGGTAGTGCATCCGGTCCCACGGGCGTGTGGGCGACTTGTGATCCGCCGGGTAGTACGGCGCCGGCTCCACATCCGCCGGCAGCGCTGTGCGCGGCTTGTTCAGAACATACCGCTCGATGTGCCGCGGCAGCGATTCCAGGTCGAGCGACGCTACCTGGTCGAGCAGCCGCCGCTGCCCCTCGGCGGGAAGTTCGTCATAAAAGGCCAGCACGTGATCCTGGCCGATCGCGGCAAGGCGTGAACGGAGCGTGCTGAAATCCGGAGTCGTCATACGGAAGGTCCGATGCGGGTGATGGGCCATCGTAAGCGGCGATGCGCCCGGCGGTGGGGGAGTTGATGAGCCGGTCCGGGCCTCTGCGCCGCGGCGTAGACTCCGCGCCCATGGGCAACCTGCTCACCAACCCGCCGCGCCTCCCGCTCATCGCCCCGTCCGTCCTCGCCTCCGACTTCTCCCGCACCGGCGAGGAGTGCCGCCAGGTCCTCCAGGCCGGCGCCGACCTGCTCCACCTCGACGTGATGGACGGCCACTTCGTCCCCAACCTGACGATGGGGCCGGACATGTGCCGCGCCCTGCGCCGCGCGCTTCCCGACGCGTTTCTCGACGTGCACCTGATGGTCACCGACCCCGCGATGTTCGTCGAGCCGTTCATCAAGGCCGGCGCCGACAACATCACCTTCCACGTCGAGGTCGTCCCCCCCGACGGCATCGCGCCCCTGGCCGACCGCATCCGGAAACTCGGCGGTGGCCGCGTCACCGCCGGTCTGGCGATCAATCCGCCCACGCCGGTCGAGAAGATCATGCCGCACGTCGCCGCGGTGGACATGGTGCTGGTCATGTCCGTCAACCCCGGCTTCGGCGGCCAGGCATTCATCGCCGACGTTCTGGCCAAAACCCGCGCCGTCGCCGCCGCGGTCCGCAAGGACCAGCGCGTCGAGATGGACGGCGGCATCGCCCCCGACACCGCCGCGGCGACGCGTGAGGCCGGTTGTGATGTTCTCGTCGCCGGCTCCGCCATCTTCGGTGTCCCTCCCGACCAGCGGGCCGGCATCATCGCCAGCCTCCGCGGCTCCTGAGCCACCGTGGTCAAACCGAGCCCCACAACGGGCTTGCTTCCACCCTCAGTCGTGCGGTATGTGTTCGGTCGTCGGGTTGCTGTCCCCATGCACGCCCGGCTAAACTCCCACCGTTGCCCAC
>CALAFV010000341.1 GCA_937891445.1 uncultured Phycisphaerales bacterium
CTCGCCGAGGATCTTGGCGGGGCCGTCGAAGGAGATTTCGCCCTTGACCCGGGTCCCCGGGCCGATCACGGTCGTGGTCGCATCCGCCATGGCACCGCTCCGCAGTGTCCCCCCGCCCCCCCAGCCCCCCCTTCACTCCGGTGGCCGCGCATGACCTGCGCGAATCCGTCGGTAGCGGACGAGTGAGCATCGACCAGAACCCCGCCACGACCGCAATTTCAAGGGTGAGAGCGGATGTTGCGGGTGCGGACCCAGGCATCCCGGGGGGCGGGTTCAACCGGGGCCGCTGCGCGTACGATCCTTTTCTGATGATCCGGCGCGGGGCCGCCAAGCAGATGCAGGACCGGCGCCGCCCGGGCTCCCGGACAGAAGCGGAGTCGAGGCGGGGCGGGTCGGGTGCGACAGCGCCCAAGGGGATGGTGCGCCTCCAGCGCGTCATGGCCGACGCGGGCGTGGCGTCGCGGCGTGAGTGCGAGGCGATGATCGAGAGCGGCCAGGTCGAGGTCAACGGCCGGGTGGTGACCTCGCTACCGGTGTTCGTGGATCCGCGGGTCGACCGGATCGTGGTCGCCGGGCGGCCGCTGCCGCGGCCGGGGCGGGGGGGAAAGGGGGCGAAGTCCGAAACCGGGGCGGGTGCTTCCCGACGCATCTACGTGATGCTCAACAAGCCCGCGCGGACGCTGACGACGACGCGCGACGAGGCCGGCCGGCGCACGGTGATGGACCTCGTGCAGCACCCGTCGGGCGCGAGGCTGTACCCGGTGGGGCGGCTGGGGTTTGAGACCACCGGCCTGCTCCTGCTGACCAACGACGGCGAACTGACCAGCCGCCTGACCCACGCCCGCTACGGCGTTCCGAAGACGTACCGCGCGGAGGTGAAGGGGGAGGTCGATGAGGCCGCGCTGCACCGGCTGGAGCGGGAGGCGCTGCGCGGCGAGCGCCGGGCGCGGCGCACGCGGCGGGCCCAGACGCCGGTGATCCGTACGAGCGAGCAGGGGCCGACGCCGCCGGCAGGCCGCGTGAGCATGCGGATCGTCAAGCGTGAGGGGGGCAAGACGGTCCTTGAGATCACGATGGCCGAAGGGGGCAACCGGCAGGTCGAGCGCGTGCTGGGCGAGGCGGGGTGGCCGGTGAAGAAACTGGCGTGCATCGCGGTCGGGCCGGTGCGGCTGAGCGAGGTGGCGCCGGGGGAGTGGCGCGAACTGGAGCGGGAGGAGGTTCGGGCGCTGAGGCAGGCGGCGGGGCTGGTCCGCAAGCGTGCCGGTGCTAAGGACCGCGAGGCGAAGGCGCCGGCGCCGTCTGACGAGGAGGACGCGTGAGCGAGCAGACGCCCCGGTTCCGGCCCGCGATACGTGACCGCCGCGCCCGCGGTGGGCGCACGCGCGACCGCGCTGGTTCGGCGGGCGTGATCGGCACGGTGGCCTCCAACGCGCAGCGGTCGCGATTGCCGCAGATGGCCGCGGCGCTGGCGTACCGCACGATCTTCGGGCTGATCCCGGTGATGGTGGTGGCGCTGGTCGCGCTGAAGATGTTCACGTCGGAGGAGGACATCCAGCACCTGATGACGCAGGCGATGGATTACACGGGGATCAGCCGGATCGCCCTGAAGGAGGAGGCGGATCCGCTGCCACCGGAGGCGCTGCGGCACACGTGGACGGTGTCGGTCGGCGCCTCGCCGCTGCCGCAGGTGCTGCTGCCCGAGTCGCTGATCCCCGCGCCGGATGCCGACAAGCCCGGGGGGGTGTCGGGCGTGGCCGTGTCGTCCACGGGGTCGGCGGGGCTGGACGAGTGGATCACGGGGCTGGTGACGCGGGTGAGCAAGATCCCGTTCAAGACGATCGGCGCGATCGGCCTGCTGGCGCTGATCTACGCCGCGATCTCGATGCTGGTGGAGGTCGAGCGGGCGTTCAACCAGATCTACCGCGTGCCGATCGGGCGGTCGTGGGCCCGGCGCGTGACGAACTACTGGACGCTGCTGACGCTCGGGATCGTGCTGCTGTGCGCGACGTTCTACATCGGGGAGCAGTTCAAGAACTGGGCGGCGAGGATGGCCGAGCGGGGTGGGCTGCTGGCGTCGGGCTCCGCGGCCAATGACGCGTTTTCGATCAAGGCGCTGGGGTTCGCGGTGACCGTGTGCATCAGCACGGGGCTGCTGCTGCTGGCGTACACGACGGTGCCGAACACGCGCGTCCGTCTGCGGCCGGCGCTGGCCGGGGCGTTCATCGCCGCGCTGCTGTGGGAGAGCGGCAAGTGGGGGTTCACGCTCTACCTGGACATGTCGACGAACTACACGCGGCTGTACGGCTCGCTGGCGATCCTGCCGCTGTTCCTGCTGTGGATCTACCTGACGTGGCTGATCGTGCTGGTCGGGCTGCAGATCAGTTACTTCCTTCAGTTCGAGCAGTACCGGCGGACGCCGGTGGCGGCCGACGCAGCCAAACTGCCCGCGGTGGCCGATCCGGCGCTGGGGGCGTCGGTGATGGCGGCGGCGGCGCGGGCGTTCCGCGACGGCGGGACGCTGACGCTCGCGGGGATCGCGGGGACCGTGCGTGCGACCGACGATGCGGTGCGGGCGGTCGTTGGGCGGCTTGTGGACCGCGGCCTGCTGCGGGAGGTGACGCGGGAGGATGGACCGGTGGGGTACGTGCTGGGTCGGCCCGCGGACCTGATCCAGGTGAGCGAGGTGCTTGAGGCGTCGTACGGACTGGTCGCGCCGCCGCCGGGGCAGGAGCCGGACCCGGTGCTGGAGCGGCTGCACCAGGCCCAGTTGGAGGGGGTGCGGGGGCAGACGGTGGCGTCGATGATCGCGGATGACGCCGCGCCGGCGCCGGTCCGGACACCGGCCCCGGTGGCGGCGGATGAGCACGCCCCGGGGCATGCCAACGGACGCGCGAAGGATGCCCCGGCGCCCGGGCAGCCGGCGACCGCCCCGGCTACGCTACCGCCCGTGGGGTAAGGAGTTGGCGGTGGAAATCACTCAGCGAAAGACCCCCTCGTGGGCCGTGGTCCTGGTGGTGACGCTCGGCGGCCTGGCGCTGCTGCCGGGGTGCTACCGGCGGGTCGTGGACGCCCGGGGGCCGGGGGCCGACCGGTACAACGTCGAGGAGCCGTACCAGCAGGACAGCCGGCTGGACGCGTGGTTCTACGGCGAGTCGTCGGGCGGGCGCGGCCGGACGCCGCTGGAGCGCCGGCGCTAGCCCCCCCTCCCCTTTCCCCCGCTGCGCCCGGCCCCCCGGAGGGTGTGGCGCGGCACCTAGAATGGCGACCTGCCGAGTCTGTGAGGAGACCCCATGGGCCTCGAAGCCGCCCTTCCCGTTGACAGCGTTCTGACGACGCAGTTGCGCCGCGTGATCAACTGGGCGCGGCGGAGCAGCCTGTGGCCGATGCCGTTCGCGACGGCGTGCTGCGGGATCGAACTGATGGCGACGGCGTCGAGCCGGTACGACATCGCGCGGTTCGGGATGGAGCGGATGAGTTTCTCGCCGCGGCAGGCGGACCTGATGATCGTGGCGGGGCGGGTGGCGGTGAAGATGCTGCCGGTGCTCCAGCGGATCTACCTCCAGATGAGCGAGCCCAAGTGGGTGATCTCGATGGGGGCGTGCGCGAGCACTGGGGGCGTCTTCGACACGTACGCGACGGTGCAGGGGGTGGACCAGTTCATCCCGGTGGACGTGTATGTGCCGGGGTGCCCGCCGCGGCCGGAGCAGTTGCTGGAGGGGGTCATGGCGATCCAGCGGCACATCGACAACGAGGGGCTGCCGCCGACGGGGGGCAAGCGGGTGCCGCTGGGGCTGGTGATCGAGCCGACGCACGCCGTGCGACCGCAGCCGGTGCCGGTGACGATCGGGGCGACCTGAGCGTCACACGGATGTGGGCTGGATAGTCCGGCCGCAGATCAACGCAGATCGGGCGGGGACTTGGGTCCCGCGGCTTACTTCTTGTCGCGGTTTGCCTTGAGCGAGGCTTCGAGGGTGGCGAGGTCTTCGGTGCTCAGGTTTGTGGATTCCTTGAGCATCCGGATGAACCAGGCGATCTCTTCGTCGCCGTAGGGGAAGCCGACGTTTCCGCTGCCGGGGGCCTCGCTGGTGGTCAGGGTCTTGCCCTCCGCATCGAGGATGGCGATCCAGGGGATGCCGCTCTTGCCGGCGCCCATCTTGTCGCAGAGTGCCTTGCCGCCGGGGTTGCGGTCCACGTCGATCTTGAGGTCGACGAAGGCCTTGGCGAGGATCGGGGCGACCTCGGGCTTCTCCATCCAGTTCTCGAGCCTGTGGCACCAGCCGCACCACGGGGCGCCGAAGTGGAGGAAGACGCGCTTGTTCTCGGCGCCGGCCTTGGAGAGGGCGGCGCGCATGAGTTCGTCAGAGGTGATGGGCGGGGCCTGGTGCTTCTTGAGGAACGCGAGCACCGCCGCGGGGTCGTGGCCCGGCTTGTCGTCGGGGGCATTCTTGAGTTCGAGCGAGCCGGTCTCCTGGTTGGCGACGGGCTTGCCCTGGGCGTCGAGCACGGTCAGGAACGGGACGCCGCTGGCCTTGAGGTCGGCGCCGTAGGACGCCGCGAGGTCCATGTTCTTGTCCCACCTGCCGATGTCAACGTGGACGACCTCGTACTCGTAGGCGAGTTGCTTCTTCACGGCGGGGTCGCTCGTGAAGGTCGCGTGGAGCAGGTGGCACCAGCCGCACCACTCGGCGCCCCACTGGATGAGCACTCGTTTGTTGTCCTTCGCGGCGCGGGCGACCGCCGCGGCGATCTGGGCCTTGGCGTCGGCGGTGCTGTCGTAGAGGGGGGCCTTGGCGGTGGGCTCCTGATTCGGCTTCGGCGGCTCGTTGGCCGCGGCGGCAGGCCATGCGGCGGCGGCGCCCGCGGCGATGACAAGAGCGAGCAGCGTGCGGGTCATGCGGGGGTCCCTCGGGTGTCGTGTGGTGGGGAATGGCGGAGTTATTCGCCGCCGTCGCGGGTGTAGTGGCCGTCGTCCCAGCGGTCGAGCGAGGTGACGATCTTGGCGGGCACGAGGGCCGCGTGGCCGTCCATGAACAGGCCGTTGGCGCCCGAGCCGTGGCGGTTGGGGGCGATGCGCTGGGAGTAGTTGTACGTGTCGTTGCCGCCCACGACGTTCTCGGCGTGGTGCATGTCGTAGGAGATGGCGATCTGGTGGGTCGTCTGGTTCGGGGCGTACCAGTAGTTGGCGTGAACGTTGGACTGGTCGTCGGCGAAGCAGGAGAGGTAGAGGATGTCGTGCGGCCGGTGGTACTTGTGGAGTTGCGTCGGCTTCTTGGCGTAGTTCTGGTTGACGACGCCGGGGGCGCGGAACGAGATGCCGTTGTTGACGTAGTGGATGCGGTGGCGGTCCGGCGGGCGGGCCGGGTCCCAGTAGTAGGGGGCACGCTCGTAGCGGTCGCCGAGAGGCGCATCAAAGCCGTTGGTCGCCGAGACGGGCGGGTCGTCGTTGCTGGTGCGGTCGTCGAGGAACGGGCGCAGGGCGTAGGGCCAGGCCGGGTAGTACCGCCTCGGGTTGGCGGTGGCCATTTGGAGCGGTTCGCTGAAGCCGGCCTCGCGCGGCGTGTACTCGCGGTACTGCTCCGCGTACATCATGAGCGCCATGCCGATCTGGCGCTGGTTCGACAGGCACTTGATCTGCCGCGCCATGTTGCGGGCGCCGGCGAGGGTCGGCAGCAGGATCGAGATCAGGATCGCGATGATCGCGATGACGACCAGGAGTTCGATGAGCGTGAACGCGCGGCGCGGGTCGTCCTGACGCCGCCGGTCTGGGCCGCGGTGGTGCATCACGCCAGCATATGTGATGGCGGCCATTGTGCAATGCGGAACCCGGTCATTTTCCGACCGGGTGCGCGTGCGCCGCCCAGCAGCGGCGGCGTTACTCCGCCTGCGAGGGCTCCGGGGCGGGACGCGCCGGAGCAGGCGGGGGCGGAGGAGGGGGAGTGCCGATCGTCCGGACGGGGGCCGGGCCACCCTGGGCGGTGATCATGTCCTCGGGGAGTTCGGGGGTGCGGCGCAGGGTCGCCCGCACGAGCCGCGCGTTGGCCGGCGGGACGGCGAGGGAGTTGTCCAGTTCGCCGAAGCGGCGGCCGGCGGGCATGAGTTCCCACCGCATGATGTCCGGGGTGAACTGGCCGTGCTGGCCCTCGTCGGTCATGCCGGACTTGCCGGCGTCGGCGGCCTCGAAGTCAATCACCAGTTGCTGGCCGACGGGGACGTCCATGGTCCAGAAGACCTGGCCCGTGCGGGTGTCCTCGATGCTGATGGTCCAGGGCTGCCACGTGGTGGACTCGTAGGTGAACCGGTCGGCCGACCACATCGGCCCGCCGGGGTAGTAGCACCCCGTCCCGGCCCCGGCCGCGAGGCCGGCCAGAAGGAGGGCGCACGTGATGGGGGCGATGCGGCGGCGCGGTGCGGTCGCTGGCATGTCGGTCTGTCTCCGGCTGGTGGGAAGGCGGCCGTCGGGGCTCACCGTGTGGACCAAGTCTATCGTCAGCACATGAACGGGGCGTGATCGAGCCGGGTTCGCGCAGGCGTGGAGATCTGTCTTATCGGACCTGGTTCGGGCGCGGTTCGAAATTCAAACGGTGTTCAGGCACGACCGGGTCGGGCGGTGGTGGGGACCGGCAAGAAGGGTGAGTGTATGAAGCGCGGCGTGCGGATCGGACACGGGTACGACCTCCACCGGCTCGAGCCGCTCGCCATGGCCGGGGCATCGGCGGTGGGGGGGAGGCCGGTGCGGCCGCTGGTCATCGGGGGCGTCCGGGTGGAGGGCCCCGGAGTCGGGGGGGTGGCTGTGGGGACCGTCGCGCACAGCGACGGGGACGTGCTGCTGCACGCGGCGACCGATGCGCTGCTGGGGGCGATCGGGGAGCCGGACATCGGGCAGTTGTTCCCGGATACCGCGGCGGAGAACGCGGGGCGGGACTCGGCCGAGTTCATCGCGGAGGCCGTGCGGCGCGTGAGGGCGGCGGGGTGGGAGGTGGGGAACCTCGACGCGACGGTGATCCTGGAGCGTCCGAAACTCAGCCCGGTGAAGGGGCAGATCCGGGCGAACCTGGCGCGGCTGCTGGGGGTGGGGGAGGACCGGGTGAACATCAAGGGCAAGACGCACGAGGGCGTGGATGCGCTGGGAGAGGGGCGGGCGGTGGAGGCGCACGTCGTGGTGGTGCTGGTGTAGGCCGCCGCGGGCCCCGATCCGCGAACGAAAAACGCGGACGCCGCGTTGGCGGCGCCCGCGTTGGAAGCAAGTTCGTTGGACGAACGTTCAGGCGCGGCGGCGGCGGGCGCCGACGGCCAGTCCGAGGCCCAGCAGGGCGAGGGAACCCGGGGCGGGGACGGCGATGACGATGTTGTCGAAGTCGGCGACCTCACCGGGGTTCTGGTAGTTGTCGGTGAGGATGACGAACTGCTCCACGCTGGTCGCGGCGAACATGCCGGCGACGCTCGAGTAGATCAGGTTGCCGCCGTAGTAGTAGTTGATCGTGTTGGCGAGGCTGTCGGTTTCGACGCGCAGTTCGGTGTAGACGCCCGCGTTCCAGACGACGCCGGTGTCCACGAAGGCCAGCCCGCCGGGGCCGTCACCGTCCGGGTCGTCGAGGATGAAGATCTCGCCGGGGGTGCCGGAGATGCCGCCGTTCCAGTTGAACACAACCCGCCAGGCCACGAGTTCCTGCGATGGGGCCTGGCCGATGACCTCGTAGTTGGAGCCCTGATCGGAGGAGATGTTGACCATCACCGAGGTCACGGTCTGGCCTTCGCCGATGGAGCCGAGGTTCGGGCCGAGAATGACGCGCGTGTTGCCCATCGGGACGGCGTCGTCGAAGCCGACACGCAGGTGCTGGGAGCCGCTGAAGGGGTTGGCGGTGCTGACGCTGAACGCGGTCTGGTTCGCGTTGACGGAGGCGGTCCAGCCGTTCTGACCGGCGACGGGGCCGACCGTGAAGCCCTCGGCGGTCTCGAAGCCGGTCGAGTACTCGCCGAGGCCGCGGAGGGCGGGGCTGGTCGGGCCGAAGGCCTGGACCGACAGATCGAAGGGCCGCGACTGGGCCGCGGCCGAGCCGGCCGCCGCCGCGAGCACGAAGACAGCCATGATCGAACGTGCGCTGCGGTACATCACTCTCTCCTCACAAACTGGCCGCCCCGCGCGGCGCGTCACGCGCGTGCCATAACGGGAGCGGCTCCCGAGACGGTGGTTCGGCAGACGAAGAGACACAGCCGGAACTGGTCGGAGAAGCCTCTCTGCTCCGTATGTCTTTACTCTACAACGCCTTCAGCGGTTGCAAAATTGTGGCTGGCAGGGAGTTGGCGGCGGCTTGTCCACATTGCCCAGTTTTGTCTCTGGTCGTGGCGCAGGTTTGTTTTGGCTGATGATTCATGGCGCAAAGAAGATTCGTGCCGGCGCTGAGGATCTCGAACCCCGATCCGGCGCCCGGTCGCTCGATGGAGTTCGGAGGCGATCGCACAGTCGTGTGAGATCCAAGTGTTCCGGGGATTACGCAAGGCTCGTCGCGCGGGGTGAGACGCCGCGGCTTCCGGGGCCGCAGCGTCTGACATGAAACCATTCTGAGTTCTGAGCACGGCCTCAGGGCGTTCCTTTTGCCGGCCGCTAGGCTGTCGTCGCCGACAGGAGGGACGTCCATGCCACGCTGCGAGCGCTGCGGGAACGATTACGACAAGGCTTTCGACGTGGTCCTCGGGGGCCAGACGCACACGTTCGACAGTTTCGAATGCGCCATCGCGACCCTGGCGCCGGAGTGCGCCCACTGCAAGGTGCGGATCGTGGGGCACGGGCTGGAGTCGGGTGGCCGGTTCTTCTGCTGCGACCACTGCGCCGAGGCGGAGGGGGTCAAGGGGCTCCGCGACCGGGTCTGAAGGATCGTCAGGCTCAGCGATCGTGCGTCGCGGCGTGCGGGTCGGGCCGCTCGGCGTCCTGGCCGGCTTCGCCGGCGTCCGGCGCGGGCGCGGGCGCGGCGGGCGCGTGCTCTTCCTTTTCCTCCTTGGCGGGAAGCAGGAGGGAGGCGACGACGCCGGTGGCGAGCATCCCCAGCACGACGCCGACGGAGATGTCGGTGTCGATCTTGTAGGGGGTGTGCACGAGGCACATCTTGATCCCGATGAACAGCAGCACGAGCACCAGGGCCGGCTTGACGTAGCGGAAGTGGCGGATCATCGCCGCGAGGCAGAAGTAGAGCGAGCGCAGGCCGAGGATGGCGAAGATGTTGCTGGTGAAGACGATGAAGGGGTCGGCGGTGATCGCGAAGATGGCGGGGATGGAGTCCACCGCGAAGATCAGGTCGGTGAACTCGACCATCACGAGGGCGACCAGCAGGGGCGTGGCGTGCAGGACGCCCTCCATGCGCGTGAAGAATCGCTGGCCGTCGAACTTCGTGGTGACGGGGATGAAGCGTTTGATGAGGCGGAAGATGGTGCTCTTCGATGGATCCGCCTGCTCGTCCTCGCCCATGAAGGCCATCCGGACGGCCGTGATGATCAGCACCGCGCCGAAGACGTAACTGATCCAGGCGAAGTGCTCGATGAGCGTGACGCCGACGAAGATCATCAGGCCGCGCATGACGACGGCGCCCATGATCCCCCAGAAGAGCACGCGGTGCTGGTACTTCGCGGGAATCCCCAGCGAGCCGAGGATCACGGCGATGACGAAGACGTTGTCCATCGACAACGACTCTTCGATGAGGTAGCCGGTGATGTAGAGTTTCGCCGCCTCGAAGCCGCGCACCGTCATCGTCGTGCCCGGGCTTCCGAGGACGGGGACCTCCAGGCCGAGCCCGAAGACGTGGTGCTCATAGAGGAAGTAGACGGCGACGTTGAACAGCAGGGCGCAGGAGACCCAGACGATCGTCCAGCGGATCGCTTCTCTGGCCGTGACCTCGTGGGCCTTGCGGTGGAAGACGCCCAGGTCCAGCAGCAGGATCGTCAGGATGATGCCGATGAACCCGGCGTAGGCGAAGACCTTGTATTCCTCGCCCAGGTGGCGCTGGGCTTCCAGGACTTCGGTGGCGACGGGGAGGGTCGAGGTCAGCAGCGTGGTGAGCATGGAGCGGGGAGCCCCTGGGCCGGCGCATCAACGCCCGCTCTCGCCCGGCGGCGCTGGACGAGAACGGGGTTGGTCTTGCCTCGTGCACCGTGAGGTGATGCACGCAGAGGGCCGGGCGGTCGGGCGGGTGGCCCGGACGCCGTGCTGACGGCCGCCTGCTCCCGCTTCGGCGGGAGGCTACTCCCCAACTCACAGGTCTGGGAGCGTATCGACGCGGGGCGTGGAGTCAAACGCCCCCGGTGCTCCCGCCGCCCGGCTCCTGCTCCCGGCCCCAGGGGCGGCGCTCGATGCCCGTGCCTGTGGCGGCCCGGGCGGCGAGAGCGTCGAGGAGGCGCGCGGGGTCGGTCTCGACGACCAGGGCTTGGCGCGGGTTGATGCGCATGAACCCCTCGCGCTCGGCGTGGTCGAGCCAGCGGAGAACGTCGTCGAAGTAGCCCTCGACGTTGAGCATCCCGACGGGGCGGTCGTGGATGCCGAGTTGGGCCCAGGTGAGGATCTCGAAGAACTCGTCGAGCGTGCCGATGCCGCCGGGGAGGGCGACGAAGGCTCGCGCGATGTCGGCCATGGCCTTCTTGCGCTCGTGCATCGAATCCACGATGCGCAGATCGGTGATGCCCTCGTGGCCGAGTTCGCGGCTCATCAGTTCGCGCGTGATGATGCCGGTGACGGTACCGCCGCCGGCGAGGACGCTGGCGGCGATCTCGCCCATGAGGCCGACCTTGCCGCCGCCGTAGACCAGGCCGATGCCGCGGAGGGCCATCTCGCGGCCGAGGTCGGCGGCGGCGCGGCGGTAGGCGGTGCGGGCGCCGACGGCGGCGCCGCAGTAGGCGCACAGGGGCGAGAGGGGGTGGTGGTCCATGGGGGCGTTGATCCGCCGGCGGGGTTTGCGGCCGGGCGGGCGGAGTCTACGGCGGGCGGGCGCGGGGGGAGTTCCTACCCTGCCGCATGCGGATCGCCCTGACGCTCATCGCACTGGCGGTGCTCGCCATGGCCGTCGGTGGGGCGCTGCTGATGCGCGCCGGGAGGATCACGGGCGGCGAGTACGCCATGTTCCTGCTGGCGCTGGCGATGGTGTGCTTCTTCGGGTCGCTGCCGGTGGTGCTGGGCGTGCTGACGCGGCCGCGCGGGGGCTCTCAGCGCGGCGGGGACGAAGAGGCTGTCATCATCCCGGACGAGCCGCCGCGGCGCGGGGACGCGTCGCGGCCGTGAGAGACAAACGGCGCGCCCGCACGGGTGCCGGGCGCGCCGCTCGCCCCTTCCCTCCGAGGGCGCTGGTTCAAGATCGCGGGGCTTAGCGCTGGGGTTGCGTTCCGGGCGTGTCGCGGCGCATCGGCGGGGGGAGGCCGGTGTCGTCGCGAGGCGCGGGGCGCGGCGGTTGCATTCCCTCGTCGTTCATCGGCTGCCGCTGGATCCCGGGCTGCTGCGGGCCGTTCAGGCCGTTGCGCTGGAGCGTGCTGAGGTACAACTCCTCGGCGATGGGGCGGATCTGGTCGAGGTGGTCGCGGAGGATGGGGAGCCGCTCTTCGGCGAGGGCCTGGAGTTGCGGGTTGCTGCCGGTGCGGAGGAACTGCTCGTGCAGCCGCACGGCGGCCTGGTGGGCATCGACCTGGGCTTGCGTGTACTCGAGGTCGAACTGCGCGCCCTGGAGGTTCGCGAGGCGGTCGAGGATTGCGATCTGGCGCGGGTTTGGGCGGCCGGTGACCTCGATCCCCTGAACGTCGGTCGCCTCCATGAGCCGGTCGTGGGCGGCGCTGTGGTCGTCGATCATCATCTGGGCGAACTGACGGACGCGCTGATCGGTGGCTCGCTCGAGGGCCAGGCGCGACGACTCGACCTCGAAGATGTCGCCGGAGAGCGCCTCGCGGGCGAACATGTCGCCGCCGACGGGCGCGGGGGCCGCCGCGGCGGCCGTCGTCGTGACGCGTGCCTCCGGGCCGGTGTAGGCGGCGGGGCGCACGGTGAAGCCGCTGTCGGCACGCAGCCCGGTCTGGGCCTCGGCCTGGGCCAGGTTGGTGGAGGTGGTCGCGGAGGGAGGTCGGCCCGGGACCCAGCCCTGCTGCATGTCGCGGGCCGTCGCCGTCTGGTACGCCGGCCGGTCGGTGGTGTCGGACGTGCGGGTCGTGGTGGCGGACGTGGTGCGACCACGGTCCTTGTCCCCGGTTTCGCAGGCGGCCAAGCCCGCGGCGGCGACCAGGGCGACGAACAGGTGCTTGGACACATTGACCTCCTGGCGCCCGGCGCTTGGCCGGCGCGGTGCGCGCCGACCCCTTGGGCGACCATGAAGTCCTGCCATGCGTGGATGAACCAACCCTCGAAAGTGCGTCAGCGTTCGCTCACCGGGCGTAGCGGAACCATGCCCAGGCGCACCAGGCGCCGATGTGCAGTGCCGTGATGAACCAGAGGGCCGCCGTGTAGGAGCGCTTGGCGCTCTTGTGGCGAAGGAGGCTCCGGGCGGCCAAGGCGCCGGGCCAGCCCCCGAGGAGTTCCATGGTGTGGAGCGAGCGCTCGGGGATTCGCCGGGCGCCGCGCCGGGCAAGGCGCTTGTCGGCCCAGAACGCCAGGAAGGTCACGGCGCTCATGGCGGCGTAGAGCGTCAGCACAGCGCCGGGGCCGCTCATGCTGCGTCCTTCCCGGTGCGGATCACGCCGTCGTGGGCGTCAAAGACGGGGACGATGGGGGAGGTGTCGATCGCGGCGCAGTCGTCGATGTCGGGGGCGAGCCCGATGGCGACGAGGTTGCGTCCGCCGCGGCCCTGGCGCAGCGCGGCGGCGAGGGCGGCGGGCGCGGGGCCAGCGGCGTTGAAGGCCGCGATGGCGAGGCGCGTGGCGTCGTCGTCGCCGGGGTCGAAGTCGCCGGTGGCAAGGAGCGCTGAGGCGATCGCGCCGCTGGCGATCACATCGTCGAGGCACAGGGCGCCGTCGGTACCGGCGCAGACGATCTGCACGGGGCGGGCTCGCGCGTGAGCGGCGCGGCAGACGGCGGCGCGGTTGGTCAGGCAGCCGACGAGCACGGCGGTGGCCGGCGCGCAGCGGAGGAGCGCCCGCGTGCCGTTGGTCGTGGTGAAGGCGAGGATGCGCCCGCCGACGGAGTCGGGGGTGTACTCGCGCGGGGAGTTGCCCAGGTCGAAGCCGTCGATGCGCACGCCGCGGCGCTCGCCGCCGAGAACGCAGGGGAGCGCCGCGGCCTCCCGCGCGAGCAGGGCGTCCTCCGGTTCGAGGCAGGGGACGACGTGCACAGCGCCGGCCGCGAGCGCGGCGACGATGGTGGTGGAGGCGCGCAGGACATCCACGACGACCGCGGTGCACCCTGCGAGGGCGCGCGGGTCGATCGTGTCGGGCGTCAGGTGGACTCGCAGCGGAATGGGCACGCGGTGAGGGTAGCGGCGAGGGTCAAAGCGGGCTCACCGGGCGCGGCGGAGCGGAAATCCGCGGCGGTTGCGGCGGCGTTCACGCAGCGTTCAGGGGCGGTGGTGTAGTGTCGGTCCGCACGACCCATGGACGCCGCCGCGCCGCGCAACGGGACGCACTCGAGGGTCATCGCGCTGGGGGCGCTGGTCGCCGTCATCGCCGGGCTGTACCTCGCGCGCGAGATTCTCATCCCGCTGGCGCTCGCGACGCTGCTGAGTTTTCTGCTGGCGCCGGTGGTGGACCGGATCGAGCGGATCCACCTGGGGCGGGTGCCGTCGGTGCTGATCGCGACGGCGCTGGCGCTGGTGCCGCTGGTGGTCGTGGTGTGGGTGGCGGGGAGCGAACTGGTGGACCTGGCCCGGGCGCTGCCGCAGTACCGGGCGAACATCCAGGCCAAACTGGAGGTGATCCGCGGGCCGGCCGGGGGGATGCTGGACCGAGCGATCGCGGCCATCCGCGACCTTGGGCTGCAGCCGGAGATCCCGGAACTCGAGCCGACGCAGACGGGCCAGGCGCCGATCCCGGTGACGATTGTCGAGCCGCCGACGTCGCCGCTGCTGATCGCGCAGAGCATCGTCGGGCCGCTGGTGCGCCCGGTGGCGATCGCGGGGATCGTGCTGGTCTTCACGGTGTTCATGCTCGTGCAGCGCGAGGACCTGCGCGACCGGCTGATCCGGCTGATCAGCCGTGGTCGGATCACGATCACGACGCATGCGCTGGCGGAGGTGGGGACGCGCATCAGCCACTACCTGCGGACGCAGTTGCTCATCAACACAGGCAACGGCATCGTTACGGCGGTTGGGCTGCTGCTGATCGGCGTGCCGGGGGCGGTGCTGTGGGGAGCGCTGTCGGTGGCGCTGCGGTTTATCCCGTACGCGGGGCCGTTCCTCAGCGCGTCGATGCCCACGGCGCTGGCGCTGGCCGTGTCGGACTCGTGGACGATGCCGCTGCTGACGATCGGGCTGTTTCTTACGGTCGAACTGATCAGCAACAACATCATCGAGCCGTGGGCGTACGGGTCGTCTACGGGGATCTCGTCGGTCGCGCTGCTGGTGGCGGTGATCTTCTGGACGTGGCTGTGGGGGATGCCGGGGCTGCTGCTGGCGACGCCGCTGACGGTGTGCCTCGCTGTCGCGGGGCGGTACGTGCCGCAACTGGACTTTCTCAATGTGCTGCTGGGGACGGAGCCGGTGCTGCCGCCGTGGTCCCGCTTCTACCAGCGGCTGCTTGCCGACGACACGGACGAGGCGCTGGAGATCGCCGAGGAGTACCTGAAGGACCATGCGCTGGCCGAGGCGTACGACGAACTGTGCATCCGCGCCCTGCGGAGCGCCGACGAGGACGTGGAGGCGGGGGTCCTCGACGATCGCGGGCGGCAGCGCGTCCAGGCGGCCGTGCGCGACCTGGTGGACGACCTTGCCGCTCGGGCCGACCAGATCCGCCAGGAGCGGGCGCCGTCGCCGGCCGAGACCGCCGTGGCGACCTCCGTGCCGGAGGGGCTCGTGCCTCCGGCGGGGGCGGAGGTTGCGGTCGTCGTCGAGCGCATCCCCGTGCCCACGCCGGCGACGCGGCCGCGCATTGATGTGGTTGTGGTGCCGGCGCGCGACGAGGCGGATGCCGTGGCCGGGCAGATGCTCGGGACGCTCCTGGCGCGGGCGGGGATCAACACGCAGGCGCTGTCGCTGGCGGATCTGGGGACGGATGTGGGCCAGACGATCGCGGCCGTGACGCCCTCGGTGCTGGTGGTGTCGTCCGTCCCGCCGTTTGCCGGCACACAGGCGAGGCTGCGGATCCGGCAACTCTCGATGCGGAGCCCGGGGGTGCCGCAGGTCGCCGGATTGTGGGGGATCGACCGCGAGACGTTGTCTCGCTCGCGGCAGCGGATGCTGGACGCCGGGGCTGTGGATGCGGTTGGGACGCTGGCGGAGGCCGTGGAGCGAATTAGCGCTCTGATCACGCCCTCCCCCCCTTCCAGGGCGTCAAAAACGGGGTCGGCGCCGCCTGCGCCGGCTGGGACGACCAACGGATGAAATCGTCTTCGGGAGTTGATAGGAAGACCCTTGGCCGGTTCATGCGCCGAACGTATACTGAAGCCCAGTGAGACGGAGTCCCGGCGGGTGCCGGGCCGTCCCGCTCGACCGACGCGCGATCTTCGCCCGAGTAGCAGCAGCGGTTTTCGACGATCGATTGGCGACTCGGGCAAGGTTCGCGGTATGAAGCTTTACGTCGGTAATCTCCCGTTCAGCACGAGCGACGCGGAACTGCGCAGTTTGTTCGAAGTGCATGGCGAGGTGGCCTCGGCCTCCGTCGTCATGGACCGTGAGACCGGCCGCTCGCGCGGCTTTGGTTTCGTCGAGATGCCCAACGACGAGGAGGCCCGCAACGCGATCAACGCGATGCACGGGCAGAACGTCAACGGGCGTGACCTGACCGTCAACGAGGCCCGCCCGCGCGAGGCCGGTGGCGGCCGCGGCG
>CALAFV010000342.1 GCA_937891445.1 uncultured Phycisphaerales bacterium
GCGGGTTGCACGGGTTGCATTGGCGGGTCTCTTGAAAAGGGGGGCCGGCGGCTCATTCGGGAAACGTGCCCGGAGGTTAGCGGGCTGGGATGAGCGAGGTATGGAAGCCTTGAACCGACAAGAGCACCGAAAAAGACAGTTATGTTTGTCTTGACATGATCTGCTGTCGGTATACGCTGGCACCCATGGATGCCCCCCGCTCCGTCGAGGTCCTCCGGCGTCTGGAGAAAGCCGCCGCAGCGCTGGAGCCGACGCGGCTGCGGCTGCTGGCGGAACTTGCCACGCCCGAGGGGGACTCGGCCACCGGTCTGGCTCGCCGGCTGGGGTTGCCGCGGCAGCGGGTGAACTACCACTTGCGCGAGTTGGAGCGGGCCGGGCTGGTCGAGGTCGTCCGGGAGCAGAAGAAGGGGAACTGCGTCGAGCGGATCGTGCGGGCGACCGCGCGGTCGTACCTCATCAGCCCGGAAGTGCTCGGAGGGGCGGCTCCCAAGGACAATGGGGAGGTCCGCGACCGGCTGGACTCGGCGTGTCTCGTGTCGGCCGCGGCCCGGGCCGTGCGCGACGTGGCGATCCTGCGCGACCGGGGGGAACCGCCGGCCACGTTCGCGGTCGAAGTGGAGGTTCGCTTCGCTTCCGACGCGGAGCGGGAGGCCTTCGCCGAGGACCTTGCCAACGAGGTCGCGAAACTGGCCGCGGAGTACCACGACCAGTCGGCTCCGCATGGGCGTGTCTACCGCTTCATCATCGGGGGGTATCCGGCGATCACGACGCCGGAAGGGGGGCAGGGAAGTGAGGACGCGGGACATTAAGAAGAGAGGTTCGCGGTCACGCGGGGCCGTCTTCGTGGTGGCGCTGCTGGACAGGGGGCCGCGATCTGGGAAACTGCGGACGTCGAACGGGCGAGCGCTGGGAAGAGGAGGCTCAAGGATGAATCGCGGCGTGTGGGCGAGCGTGCGGTGTGGGGTGGCGATCGCGACGGTGATGGTCGGCGCCGCCGGGTGCGGCCAGCGTGGGGACCGGGGCTTGTTCAAGGTGGCGGGGCCGAACACGCCGGCAACCGTCGCGGCCTTCGAGCGCATCAAGGCCCTGGCGGGGACGTGGGAGTCCACGTCGGCGGACCATCCCGGCACGACGGTCTTCGCGGTCTCGTCCAACGGCTCGGTGGTGCGTGAGATCATGCTGCCGGGGACCGAGCACGAGATGACGAACGTGTACCACATGGACGGTCCGGATCTGGTGGTCACCCATTACTGCGCGATCGGCAACCAGCCGCGGATGCGGGCCCGCCCGTCGGACGTCTCCGCCGACCGGATCGCCTTCGGGCCCGACGGGGTGATGAACCTCCGCCGCGACGACGAGATCTACATGGGCCAACTGACGCTGATCTTCATCGGCCCCGACACGCTCCGGCAGGAGTGGCGGACGTTCCGACAGGGGCAGGTGAACGAAGACCACGCGGTCTTCGAGATGCGGCGGAGGCAAAGCGCATCCGGCGCCGCCACGACGCCGGAGTACGCGAAGGGCGAATGATCCATCCCGGCCGTTACCGCCGGCTGGCTTGTTTCCGTTTCGGAGCGTCTGCATGTTCTGGGTCTTCGTCGCGATCGCGGTCGTCGGGCTGCTGGTGTTCCTGGGGTCCGTGCTGTACATCCTGGGCTCGCGCCTGCCGGAGGAGCACGTCGCGGCGGTGAGCATGTCGCTGGACCGACCGCCGCGGGAGGTGTACGACGCCGTGGCGGACGTGGCGGGGCACGCATCCTGGTCGCCGGGGGTGACGAGGGTCGAGCGGCTGGAGGACCGGGAGGGGCGCGAGGCGTGGCGGCAGCACATGGGCCGCAACAGTTTCGTGCTGATCACGACCCGGGCCGAGCCGCCGCGGGTGCTGGTGCGGGAAATCGACGACGACCACAAGATGTTCAGCGGGCGGTGGGAGTACCTGATCGAGCCGGTTGGGGCCGGGTCGCTGGTGACCATCACGGAGTACGGGCGGGTGCCGTCGCCGATTCCGCGGGCGATGATGCGGTACCTAATCGGCGAGACGCTGTACATCAAGAAGCACCTGCGGGGGCTGGCGAAGCGGTTCGGGCAGGCCGCGCGGCTGGAGGAGCGCCGGCTGGACGGCGTCGGGGCCGCGGCGGCGGGAGTACGCTGAGGCATGAGCCGCGTTGAACAGTTCCACGAGTTTCGGGCCCGCCTCAACCAGCGCATCCTCGGCGAGGGGACGCCCGACGGTCGGCCGGCGGGGACGCTGGTGACCAAGCGGTTCTTCGCGCTGGACGACCAGACGTACCGGGACGGCGTGCTGCCGAAGAAGACCAAGGAACTGCTGGGGCTGGTCGCGTCGATGGTGCTGCGGTGCGACGACTGCATCGCGTACCACATCGACCAGTGCCTCAAGGCCGGGTGCACGGACGAGGAACTGTGGGAGACGTTTGACGTGGCGCTGATCGTCGGCGGGTCGATCGTCATCCCGCACTTGCGGCGGGCGGTGGAGTTCCTCGACGAGTGCCGAGCCGCGGCGGATCGGCCGGCGGGGTAATGAACCGCAGATCAACGCAGATTGACGCAGATAAGGCAAAGGGATTGGCCACGGATGAGCACAGATGACACGGATCAGATCGGGTAAGGCAAGATGATCTGATTCGGACTTGCTTGCGTTGATCTGCGTCTATCTGCGGCCGCCGACCCTTGCTCATATCTGTGTTCATCTGTGGCTGCTTAGCAGAAGCCTATTCGAGGACGAACTTGCGTTCGGCGTAGAGGCGTTCGAAGCGGTCGGTGCCGGTTTCGGTGATCGGGAGTTTCTGGGCCAGCGCGACGAGCAGGTCCACGAGGCCGTGGAAGTCGGCGACGGAAATGAACTCGCGGGCGCAGCGCGGGGGGCCGTAGGTTGTGCGGTCGTAGGTGCCGGCCTGGAGTTCGGCCAGGTGAGGCATGTTGTGGTAGTTGCCCAGGGGGAGGCAGAGGCAGGTGGCCTGGTAGCCGTAGCCGCAGAAGACGCTGGCCTCGCACGCGCCGCCGGCCATGAGTTTGCGTTGCCATGGGCGTGCGCCGCCCTTGCTGATGTCCGCGGCGGTCTGCGAGGCAATGGGCTGCGCGGGGCGGGCGAAGACTTCCTCGGCGCGGCGGGCGCACGCCGCGGTGAGCCGCGGCTCGAAGATGCTCATGCGGTCGCCGACGCGGACGATCGGCCCGCCGCCGATGGGGGAGTCGTCGAAGGCGCGGGGGGTCTCCA
>CALAFV010000343.1 GCA_937891445.1 uncultured Phycisphaerales bacterium
CCTCGTGCGCGAACTCGGCGAGCCAGTGGAAGTAGTCGGGGTTGGCGGAGTAACCCTCGACGTGCTGCATGAGGGCGATGGCTTCCTTCTTGTACTCGGCGCTGGCGCTGGAACGACCCAGTGCGCGGCCACCGAGCACGAGCCCGACGACGAAGACGACTGCGATGAGACTGCCGATGCCCTTTTCCATACTGTCACACTCCGGGTCAAGAACCGCGGGGCCACATTGGTGGTGATGGGGGGGAGGCGGCCGGACGGACCGCCGCCCCTTCCTCCGCCGTCACCTCGTCCCGGAGGTGCCGATCGGGCGTGGGGCCAGTTTAATGAGTGCCGCCGCGGAGGCAAGGGGGGACGGGCGGCATCCTCGTCATTGTGGTTTTTTGGGGGGCGGCCGGGCCGGGGAACGGCCGCGTGGAAGCCGGGGGGCGGCTCGGCCCCGGGGGGGGGTACCATGGGCGGCCATGGCGGCGATTCGGATTCTGCTGGCAGCGCGCCTGGTGGGACGGGGCGTGCGGCTGGCGCCGGACTTCGATGCGGTCGAGCGGCTGGGGTGGGGAGCGATGATCTACTTCGCCGTGATCTTCGCGGCGATGAAACTGCTGGGACGGCTGCCGCTGTTCATGGCGTTCGGCGTCGCGCTGGTGGCGACGGCGATCATGTTCGGGGCGGGGGGTGCGGCGGTGCTGATGATGGGACGTTGAATGGGCGCGGGATCAGACCTGACGCGGTGGCGGACTCAAGGCGCGCACGCTCGCCGAGGTTCCGCTGAACGGCTCAGGGGTGTGCGGGCTTGGGTTCGGTCTCGGAGACCGTGAGCACGATCTTGCCGCGGGTGTGCTTGGACTCGATCATCTCGTGGGCGGTGCGGGCTTCGCTGAGGGGGAGGGTGTGGGTGACGACGACGCGGAGGTCGCCGGAGTCGATGAGGCGGCCGATCTGGCGGAGGTCTTCGCCGCGGCGGTGGACGACCATGTTGGTGGTGCGGATGCCCGCCTCGCGGGCCGCGTCAAACGCGGCGGGGCCGGCGATGGTGATGAGGATGCCGCCCTTCTTCACGCACGCGATGGAGCGGTCGCGGGTCTCCCCGCCGACGGCGTCGAGGACGACGTCCACGTCCTTCGCGAAGTCCTCGAAGCGCTGGGTGGTGTAGTCCACCGCGACATCGGCGCCGAGTTCCTTGAGATATTCCTGGTTCCGGGTGGAGGCGGTGGCGATGACACGGGCGCCTTTCCACTTGGCGAGTTGGATGGCCATGGTGCCGACGCCGCCGGAGCCGCCGTGGATGAGGACGGTCTGGCCGGGCTGGAGGTCGGCGGTATCGAAGAGGGACTGCCAGGCGGTGAGGGCGGTGACGCCGACGGCCGCGGCCTCGGTGAAGGTGAGCGTGGCGGGCTTGGGGGCGGCTTCTTCGACGCGGACGATGGCGAACTGGGCATAAGCGCCGCCGCGGGCGATGGGGAGGCAGGCGTAGACCTCGTCGCCGGGCTTGAAAGCGGTGACGCCGGGGCCGACTTCCTCGACGGTGCCGGCGAGGTCGTAGCCGGGGGTGAAGGGAAGCGGGACCGTGCGGCCGCCGCCGCGGCGGACGTGGGCGTCAACCGGATT
>CALAFV010000344.1 GCA_937891445.1 uncultured Phycisphaerales bacterium
GAGGGTGGTGGGGGAGGATGGGCAGGTACGGGAGGCGCCGATCGAGGCGGTGGCGCGCGGGGATGTGGTGGAGGTGCTGGCGGGGGAGTCGGTGCCGGCGGACGGGCGCGTGGAGCGCGGGCGGTCGAGCATCGATCAGTCGCTGCTGACGGGGGAGTCGGTTCCGGTGGCGGTGCGCGAGGGGGACGCGGTGATCGCGGGGGCGGTGAATCTCAGCGAGCGGATTCTGGTGCGCGTGGAGGCGACGGGGGAGGAGACGCGCGTCGGGCGGCTGATGCGGATGGTGGAGGAGAACGCGCGGCGGCGGGCGCCGATCGTGCGGGCAGCGGATCGCATCGCGGGGTGGTTCGTGCTGGGGATGATCGGTCTGGCGGCGGTGACGGTAGGGGTGTGGCTGTGGATCGAGCCGTCGCGGGCGCTGGAGAACGCGGCGGCGCTGCTGATCGTGACGTGCCCGTGCGCCCTGGGGCTGGCGACGCCGCTGGCGGTGACGGTGGCGCTGGGGCGGGCGGCGCGGCGGCAGATCCTGGTCAAGGGGGGCGATGCGCTGGAGCGGCTGGCGCGGCCGGGGACGATCTTCCTCGACAAGACGGGGACGGTGACCGAGGGGCGGATGCGGCTGGGGCGGTGGGTGGGGGCGGGGGGGGTCAAGCCGCTGGCGGCGAGCGTGGAATCGGTGTCGTCGCACCCCGTGGCGCGGGCGATCGTTGCGGGGCTGAGTGACACGCCGCCGGCGGCGCCGGGCAGCGCGACGGAGACGACCGGCGGGGGCGTGGACGGACGGATCGGGATGTGGGTGGTGCGCATCGGTTCGCCCAGATTTGTGCGTGAGGCGGGGGTGGAGGAAGATGAATGGGTGGCGCGGGCGGAGGCGGAGATCGTGGGGGAGGGGATGACGCCGGTGCTGGTCGCGGTGAATGACCGCGTCGAGGCCGTGGCGGGGCTGGGGGACCCGGTGCGCGAGGACGCGGCGGCGGCGGTGGCGCAGTTGCGGGCGCGGGGGTGGCGCGTGGCGATGCTGTCGGGGGATCACCCGGACGTCGCGCGGGCGGTGGGGCGGCGGATCGGGCTGGATGCGGCGGAAGCGCGCGGGGGGATGACGCCGGAGGCGAAACTGGAGGCGGTGCGCGGGGAACTTGCGCGGGGGAGCGTCGTGATGGTGGGGGACGGGGTGAACGACGCGGCGGCGCTGGCGGCGGCGACGGTGGGGGTCGCGGTGCACGGCGGGGCGGAGGCGAGCCTGAGTGCCGCGGCGGTGTACCTCAACCGGCCGGGGCTGATGCCGATCGTGGAACTGGTCGAGGGGTCGCGGCGGACGCTCGGGGTGATCCGGCGGAACCTCGGGGTGTCGCTGGTTTACAACGCGGTGAGCGCGACGCTGGCGGTGGTGGGGCTGATCAACCCGCTGATCGCGGCGGTGCTCATGCCGGCCAGTTCGCTCACGGTGCTGACGTTGTCGTTCCGGTCGCGGACGTTCGGGTCGGGCCGGGACGCGGTGGTGGAAGGAGGTCGGTGATGTCGGTGCTGTTCATCGTGCTGCCGCTGGCGGTGGTGATCGCCTCGTGCGCGGTGCTGGCGTTCATCTGGGCGGCGCGGGAGGGGCAGTTCGACGACCTGGACACGCCGCCGGTGCGCATCGTGCTGGGGGACGACGACAACGACGCGTGAAACGGCCGGAGGGAGTGGGGGGCTCAGTCCTGGGAGGTGACGGAGGGGATCACGGCGAGGTTGAGCAGTTCCATGTTCGTCTCCAGCCGCAGGTGCGACGGGGCGCCCAGGCGGTTGGCGAAGAACATGTGCATGCGGTGCGTGCGCCCCGGGTCGAGCCAGGCGAGGCGGTCCAGGTGGATCCACTGCATGGCGACGGCCTGGGGGCCGTAGAGCAGGTCGCTGACCGTGCCGACGCCGATGAATGTGCCGTTGTTGTGCATGTCGGCGCTGGCGGCCAGGATGGCGCCCGTGACGGTGATGTTGTTCCCGATGCGGACCTGCCCCATGGGGCTGAGGATCCGGCCGACGAACTGGCCGCGGTTGTCCATCTCCACCGGCGACGAGCCGAGGTTGATGAGCAGGACGCGGGAGGGGTCCATGGTGTTGATGTTGAGTTCACCCGAGTTGTGGAGGTAGAAGTCCTTGCCGGCGTAGATGGTCAGCGTGGAGTTGGGGAGGAGGTTGATTGTCGAGTTGTTGCCGACATCGAACATCAACTCGGCGTAGATGGTGATGTCGCCGGAGATGTTGACGGTCGTGTTGCCCTCGAAGACGACGCGGCGGGCGCGGAAGGACTGGTCGATGGTGTGCGTCCCGCCGGAGTAGATGCGGTCGCCGACGCTCGGGCCAAGGTCGGTCGGGGCGCTGACGATGGGCATGGGCACCGGGGCGGCGAGGGCGCCGCGCGACCCGGTGACAGCGGAGGGGCCGCCGCTGATCGCTTTGGACGGGTCGGCGCCGGGGCCGGCGAGGGCGTCGCCGACGACCTTTGCGGAGTTCTTGAACTGGATAGCGCCGTTGGCTGTTGAGTTGGTGGAGATGGTGACCGGAGCGCCGTCGGGGCCGGAGACGCTCGCGGAGTTGCTCATCGAGATGGTACCGTCCACGGCGAAGGCGGACATGGGGCCCAGGCCGCTGCCGGCGTCGATGACCAGTTGGCCGTCGATGTAGATCCAGAGGTCGGCGTTGGTCGAGGCGGCGATGTACCAGCCCCTGCCGGGCTCGTAGACGAAGGGGACCTCCATCTCGTAGGTGTAGGTGTAGTCCGGAGCGTTCTTGCCTGAGAAGGCCGTGTCGAGGGAGCCGTCGAAGGCGTAGACAGGCCAGGTGCTCGATCATCGCGTCGCGCCGGGCAACAGCCGCCCGACATTCGACGGGCTGGCCATCGCGAAATACCGGCCGCGAGGAGAGAT
>CALAFV010000345.1 GCA_937891445.1 uncultured Phycisphaerales bacterium
CGATCTTGCCGCCGCGGACGAAGGGGCAGAGCAGGTCGATGACCTTGATGCCCGTCTCGAGAATCTCGGTGTTGGGGTTGAGTTGGGCGAACTCCGGCGGGGGACGGTGGATGGGCCGGGTCTGCGCATCCGCCGGCGGGGGGAGTTTGTCGATCGGGTCGCCCAGGAGGTTGAAGACGCGGCCGAGGACCTTCTCACCGACCGGCACGCGCACCGGCGAGCCGATGTCGACGCAGTCCATGCCGCGGCGGAGGCCGTCGGTGGAGCCCAGGGCCACGGCCCGGACGCGCCCGCCGCCGAGGTGCTGCTGGACCTCGCCGGTCAGTTTGATGCGGCCGGCGGGCGTCTCGGCCTCGACTTGGAGGGCGTTATAGATGTCCGGGAGTTGATCCTCGGGGAACTGGGCATCGAAGGTCGAGCCGATGACCTGGGTGATGGTGCCGGTGGTGGCCATGGGGGCGTTTTCCTCGCTGATTCCCGCATCCCCGGGCCCGGCGGCACGAGGCCCCGGGCACGGGGTAGCCACGGGGGGGGAAGGGGGGCATGAGGATAGCCCGTGGCCCGGCCCCTCTCCACGATCGGGGCAGCACCGGGGCCAGCGGGGCGGGTCGGCGGAGGGGCCGGACTACCGGGGACGCGGGGTGTCGCGGGGGTTCTGACGCGGCTGCTCGCTCCGGCCGGGCTGCTGGCCGTCGCGGCCGCGGTCGGTGGGCTGCTGGCGGTCGTCCTGCGGGGCGTCGGGGTCGGAGCGGTCGGTGTCGGAGGCCCCGTCTCCCTCGAGGCCGCCTGACCCGCGGGCCTCGGAGACGTAGCGCAGGAGCCGCTCCTGCTCCTGGAGGGTGTCCTGGAGGATGGTCGCGAGGGCCTCGACGCGCTGGTCGCCCTCCAGGGACCGGGCCTCGCCCAGCCGCCGCCGCAGATCCCGGTTCCGCTGGAGGAGTTCGCGCTCCAGGGCGGCCAGGCGCTGGCGCGTGCGGGCGTCGCGGGCGCGGCGGGGGCGGTCGTTGTCATCATCGTCGTCGTCGCCGAACGCCCGGTCGCGATGGTTGTCGCGGTCGCGCTGGTCGCGGTTGCGGTCCCGGCGGTCGCGGTTGTCCTGTCGGGGCTGCTGCTGGCGCGAGGGGGTGCGCGAGTCCTGATTGTCCCGGTCCTGCCCCGGCGCCCACCCCGCCATGCTGACCGCGCCGCCCGCAGCCGCTATCAGCGCCGCCGCCATCGCCGCTCGCCACGCCTTCATGCTGAGCCTCCTGTGCGGGGGCATCGGGCCCCTCGGCAGGTGCGCCCCCCGATCCCACAAAAACGTGAGGCCCGGCTGAGCCGGGCCTCACGCGGCTGAGTTGCCGTCGCCGGGCCCCGTGGGGCCCCGCGCATCATGTCACCGCGGCGGGGTCTGGCCGGGCGGCGTGGACGGACGCGGCGTGTCGCCCGGGCGGTTGGGCTCGCCCGGACGGTCGGGCTGGCCGGGGCGCACCTCGCGGCCGGGGATCACGCCCTCGCTGCCCGCCTCGCCGGTGAGGGCGGTGCGGATCTCGACGAGGTAGGTGTGCAACTGCTCGTGCTCGTTGACGATCTGCTGGACGCACTGGGCGATGGCGTCCACCTTCTGCTCGCCCTGGAGCGTGTTGAACTGGTTGACCTTCTGCGAGAGTTGCTGGTTGGTCTGCTCCATCTGGCGCTCGATCGCGCTGAGGCGCGTCGCGAGTTGCTCGACCTTGCGCTCCGCGCCGGCGCCCTCGAGGGCGAAGAGGCGCTCGTCGCTGCCGCCGCCCATGCGCGGGGGCGTCGTCGGGCGCGTCTGCCCCGGAGGCGTCGTCGGACGTTGCCCGGGTTGCGTCTGCTCCTGCTGCGCCGACGCGGCCGAGATGCTCCAGGCCGCGACCGTGCCCGTGACCGCCACCAGCGCCGCCGCCGTCATCGAACGGTACTTCCTCATAAGTCGTGCCTCCTGGGAGTGTGGCCCCCCACGCCCCCGCGGCGGATTGTTCGACGCGTGCGCGGCCAACGTTCTCTCACATCGCACGGATCTGTTCATCCGCGGAGCGCCGATCTGTGCGCGGCGCGTGCGCACGCGTGCTTTCCCTCGCGCGGTCGGGGGCTTCTCCGGATCGCGCCCCAGCGGCGATGCGGCGTTCTGTTCGGTGAAATCGCGGGGGCCGCGGCGGCCGCTCGGTCACGGCGGTTTCACGCGGACCTCAGGGGGCGGTGTCGCCGGTGCGGCGAGATGCATCTATGGCGCGACGCAACCGCGGCGCCGCAAAGGCAGCGGACTAAACCACACCTTCGTGCAGTGTTGTCGAGCAACCGGGACCGGAGGCCGACCGATGCATTGCGCCCTGACGCGCGATCCGGCTCCGGCTACTGCCGCATCCGCGCCTCGATCCGCTCGCGGCTGGGAACGCGGACGCGCTGGGCGAGGCCGAGCAGTTCCATGCCGCGGATGACCAGGTAACTCAGGTCGATCTCCCACCAGCGCAGGCCGTGGCGGGCGGAGGCGGGGAAGGCGTGGTGGTTGTTGTGCCATCCCTCGCCCATGCCGAGGATGCCGAAGATCGGGTTGTTGCGGGAGTGGTCGTGGCTGTTGAACGCGCGGTAGCCCCAGAGGTGGCACACGGAGTTGATGCTCCAGGTGACGTGGTGCACCAGGAAGATCCGCACCAGGCCGCCCCAGATCAGGCCCAGCAGGGCGCCCTTCCACGTCCCCGTGATCGCCCAGCCCAGCACCGTCGGGATCGCCAGGCCCAGGAGCACCCACAGGGGGAACAGGGCGCTGATGACCTTGATGAGCCGGTCCTTCTCCAGATCGGGGACGTACTTGGAGAGGTTCGGCACGCGGCGGGCGAAGAGCCAGCCGAAGTGCGCGTGGTAGAGGCCCTTGAACAGCGCCACCACACCGGCGCCGTGGGTGTTGGGCGAGTGCGGGTCGTCCTCGCGGTCGCTGTGCTGGTGGTGGCTGCGGTGGGTCGCGACCCACTTGATGATCGGCCCCTCGACCGCCATCGAGCCCAGCACGCCCCAGATCGCCTTCATCACCGCGCCGGTTTCGAACGACTTGTGCGTGAAGAGGCGGTGGTAGCCGACGGTGATCCCCAGGCCCGTGAGCACGTAGCCGACGACGAGCAGCGCGAGGTGCGCCCAACTGAACCACCCCCAGCCCCAGGTCAGTGCGATGGCCGCGACCACTCCGGCGAAGGGGACGACGATCGCCAGCAGATTGATTACGCGCGTACTGAGGGGCGCCCGCTCAAGGCAATCGCCCACGGGCATCTCGTCGCACGTCGCCACGGACGGCAACTCTTGAATATCCATTGTGAACCGAACCTCCGAACACGCTGCCGCGCCGAGCGCTCCCAGTTGGCGCTCATTGCAGGCGAGTGTAGCCGAAGCGTGTCCAGTCAGTCGGCTCGCCGCGCCTGTGGGTAATACGAGATTCGTTGTGCGTCTGTTCACCGGGCGCGGACACTCACACGCATTTCATCGGTTCGTTCGGGTCAGTAATCCCGCCCGCGGATCCCATCCGGGGTGCAATGGAGCCGCTCGCTGTAGCCGAAACGGAGGACGTTGGGGACGCCGTCGGCCGCCGCGGTCGGATCACGGGTTTCGGCGTGAAGGTCCGCAAAGGCCATCGGCGTCGGGGCCCGGTAGTGCTCCCCCAGGCGCGAGGGTTCCCGGACCAGGTATGCGAGGTGGCGATCCCAGAGCATCACTTTCTGGGCCGGGTAGGTCACTTCGTCCGGACGGGTGGCCTTGAGGAGGGACTGCTCCGATGCAGGGCCCGGAACGGGGGGTGAGCCGGGTTTGAAGAGTTCGGGGCGGGCCACAAAGGTGTTGGAGTAGACGACGCTGATCCGGTCCATCGGCTCGATGTCGTCGTCCCACGGCCCCTCGGGCAACTGGGCCGGGCGGCCAGGGGAGATCCAGGTCTTGTAGTTCTCCGGCCAGTCGCTCATCACCGAGACGACACCCGGCCAGAGCCATGACTGGGCGAAGTGATCGCTGACGCCGAGGATCGACCCTTCCGGCCACCACCGGACGACCAGGATGTCCGGCGGCGGGGGCGCGGCGAGTTCGTCGATGGGCGTCCCGCGGGCGCGGAAGGGGTGCGAGCCGTAGGTGTTGGTGTAGGCCGCGAAGGTCTGGGCCACCGTCCGCACGTTCGCCAGGGCCTGGGTCTGCTTCGCCCGCTCCCGCGTCCCCGCGAGCACCGGCAGCAGGATCGCCACCACCAGCCCGACCAGGCCGATCACCACCAGCATTTCGATGAGCGTGAACGCGCGGCGGGTCATGGGATACTCCTGCGAGGGTGTTTTCGGGTTCACAAGGCCAAGCGGCTGCTGCCGCGGCGTCACGACCGCCCTCGCCTTGCTTCCTGGATCGCCCGCGCGAACGTGCGGGCAGCCTTGCCGTCCCAGACGTAGAGGTTGTACCGCACCGGCTGCCAGGTGCGGCTGCCGCGCTCGCGGACCATCACGACGCCGATCTCGGCCCGGCCATCCTCGACCTCGAGGTTCTTCAGACGCACGGGGGCCCTGGCCTCGACCGCGAGGACGCCGTCCTCGACTTCGTCCGCGGCGTCGGGCCACACATCCTCGACGGGCATGGTCATCGTCGCCAGTTCCCCCGCGATGCCGCTGTCGTCGCGGATCATGGACATCCGCATCATCATGCGGAATCCGCCGCCCGCGGCGGGGTCGCCCTCCTCGGCGGCCCGGCGCGGCATCGGGATGCGAGACTCTTCTTCGGTCTCTACCCCTTTGACACGCACTTTCGTGGGATCCAGCGAAGCCCCCTCCAGGATGTCCGCAATCCCCACCGCCGAGCCCATCAGGCTGCCGTCCGGCGCGACGGTTCCGCCGAGGGTGGCGACGGCCTCCGCGAACTCGGTCCGTCCTTGGGCTGGCGCGACCAGCGCCAGCCGCGCGGCCTGAGCGATGTCGCGCGCATCGCCGCGCCCTACGTCGATGCCCTCGACGCTCGCCCCGACCTCTTCGAGCCTCGTTTCCAGGACGCCTTCCAACTTCGCCGCATTCACGGCCGAATCCGGGCGGAGGAACTCGAACGGTCCGCTCGGCGGCGGCTCGATCTCCGGCGCCCGGCCCGCAGGGCCCTCGGCCCGCCGCTCGATGCTGAGCGGCGCATCGCCGAGGCCCAGTTCCCGGCCGAGGTCCTCCGGCCGCACGCCTTTGGCGAGGAGGTCCTGCGCCTTGGCGGCGAGTTGGTCCTCGGTCATCCCCAGCCGCTCCGCAACTTCGGGGCCAAACCGGACCTCCACGCTCGACGGTGCGACGCCGCCGCCGGCCGTCCCGTCTATCGGCGTCATCCGCGACGGCGGGCTGGCCGGCCGCCGCTGGAGGGACCACGCGCTGTAGACCGCCGCCCCGACCCCGAGCACCGCGATGCCCGCCGCCAGCCCCAGTTTCGCCGCACCTGTCATAACCGGCCCTCCGACGGCCCTCGCCTTCCCCGAGGTCCCCCCCCCCCCCCTTCCCCTCCGGCGCGCACACACACCCACCAGGAGATGCCCTCGCGGCGAATGTCCGTCACAAAAACTGATGCCCTGCCGCCTGCTTCTCTCGCGGCTTCAGTGCGCCGGGCGGCGGCGCCGACGCAGCACGGCTATGTCGCCGATGCGCGCAAACCGGGCCATAGGGCGGGTGCTCGCCGCGTCACTTGTCCTGCGCCGCCGCCGCCGTGAGTTCCGCCGCCAGACGGGCCGCGGCCGGCCGCGCTGCTTTGATGATCAGCGGCCAGAAGAGGTTGGGTTCGTCCACCAGGATGATCGTCGGGCGGTCGTCGACAATCCGCTTCCCGTCCGCCATGCCGACGTACCGCGGCATGACGTTCCACTCCACTTCGGGCGGCAGTTCGATCCGGCCGTCCTTGGCGTGGTACTTCATCGTCCCGAGCATCACGCTCACCCCCCCCCCCCCCCCCTCACCCCCC
>CALAFV010000346.1 GCA_937891445.1 uncultured Phycisphaerales bacterium
CGGCGCCCCGCCGGCCGCGCTCGCCGGCGCAGCGATGAGCGAGGGGGACCGCGCGCCGCCGGGGGCGGTGCTGCTCGAGATCGCGTGGGAGGTGTGCAACCAGGTCGGCGGCATCTACCAGGTGATCCGCTCGAAGGCGCCGACGATGGTGCAGCGGTGGCGGGACCGCTATTGCCTCATCGGGCCGTATGTGGAGGCGAAGGCGGGGGGGGAGTTCGAAGAGCGGCCGGCGACCGGGTGGCTGCGGCGCGTGGTGGACGACCTGGCGGCGCGGGGGCTGAAGGTGCACCACGGGCGCTGGCTGATCCCCGGGCGGCCGACGGTGCTGCTCTTGGAGCACGGGCTGCCGCGGGACCGGATCAACGAACTGAAGTACCGCATCTGGGAGCACCACGGGATCGAGTCCCCGGGTGAGGATGCGCTTATCGACGGCGTGATTACGTTCGGGGAGGCGGTGCGGATGCTGCTGGGGGCGGCGTGGGAGCAGTGGGCGGGCCGGGGGGCGCGCGGGGAGGATGACGAGGAAGGCGAGGGGGGAGGCGAAGGCAGTCGGGAGCGTGCGCCCGCGGAGCGGCGGGTGCTGGCGCACTTCCACGAGTGGATGGCGGCGCTGGCGATCCCGATGATCCGTCACGAGGGACTGCCGGTCGCGACGGTCTTCACGACGCACGCGACGACGCTTGGGCGGGCGATCGCGTGGAACGATGAGCGGTTCTACGAGCACCTGCCGCACCTGGATGCCGCGGCGGAGGCGGCGCGGTACAACGTCAAGACCCAGCACGGCATCGAGCGGGCGGCGGCACACGGGGCCGACGTGTTCACGACGGTGTCGTTCATTACGGCCGAGGAGTGCGAGCACCTGCTGGGGCGGCGGCCGGAACTGGTGCTGCCCAACGGGATCAACGTCGAGCGGTACTCCGTCGGGCACGAGTTCCAGACGCTGCACGCGGAGTACAAGCAGGCGATCCACCGGTTCGTGATGGGGCACTTCTTCCCGAGTTATTCGTTCGACCTGGATCGGACGCTGTACTTCTTCACCAGCGGGCGGTTCGAGCCGCGGAACAAGGGCTTCGACCTGTGCATCGAGGCGATGGCGCGGCTGAACGCGGAACTGCGGGCGGAGGACCTGGGGGTCACGGTGGTGTTCTTCGTCGTGTCGCAGCGGGCGACGCGGTCGATCCTGCCGCAGGTGCTTCAGCGCCGGGGCGTGCTGGCCGAGTTGCGGGAGGTGTGCGAGAAGGTGACGGCGGAGGTGGGGGAGCAGATGTTCCGGCGCGCGGCGGCCGGGGAGCGCGTGCGGCTGGACGACCTTGTGCCGGAGTACTGGGCGCTGCGGCTGCGCCGGACGATGCAGGCGATGCGGACGTGGGAACTGCCGCCGGTGGTGACGCACCAACTCGTGGACGAGGCGGGGGACCAGGTGCTGAACCACATCAGGAGCGTGTGGCTGGTCAATCGGCCGGATGACCCGGTGAAGATCGTCTATCACCCGGAGTTCATCAGCCCGGTGAACCCGCTGTGGGGGATCGAGTACGAGCAGTTTGTGCGCGGGTGCCACCTCGGGATCTTTCCCAGCGCGTACGAGCCGTGGGGGTACACGCCGCTGGAGTGCGTGGCGATGGGCGTGCCGGCGATCACGAGCGATCTTGCGGGGTTCGGGCGGTACGTGCACGAGGTGCTGCCGGACCACGACCAGTGGGGGCTGAAGGTGCTGCGCCGGCGCGGGCGGAGTTTTGACGCGGCGGCGGCGGATCTGACGCAGATGCTTGTGGAGTTCTGTCGCCTGCGCCGGCGGGACCGGATCAGCCTGCGGAACGACGTGGAGCGGCACGCGTGGGAGTTTGACTGGTCGCGGCTGGCGCGGGCGTATGACTGGGCGCACGACCTGGCGATGGCGCGCGAGGGGGCGGCGTCCAAGAAGTAACGCCGTTGTCGCGGCCGCGCGTGTGCGGGGTGGTCAGACTTTGACGGCGCGGAGGGCGAGGAAGAGGGGGATTTCGCGCCGGGCGCGGTTCTCTTCGGCGGCGCGGGGGCCGCTGGTGCTCGTGCGGTGGCCGGGCCACTCCTCGAGCGCGGTGATGTGCATGCCGCAGGACACGATCGTGTGGACGTAGGTCTGGAGGGGGCGGTGGAAGGTCCACGTCGTGATCGACGGGTCCGCGCCGGGGTGCATGGCGATGCGGTACTGGCCGGGGGAGAGGTAGCCGTCGATGCGGCGGTATTGCCGCCCGCCGCCGGATGGGTCCCAGCCCCAGGAGGTTTGCTGCGGGACGCGGAAGGCCGGGTGGGAGAGGACGGCGACGAAGACGCCGCCGGGGCGGAGGTGGTCGGCGATCGAGCGGATCGCGGGCTCGAGGGGATCGATGTTGGTGAGGGCCATGATGCACGCCGCGGCGTCGAAGTCGCGCGGGAGGTTCAGCGCGGCGAGGTCGCGGGCGTCGCCGACGTGGTAGGTGATCGGCGTGGGTGAGTCGGCGGAGCGGCGCCGGGCGGCCGCGACGAGGCCCTCGGAGGCCTCGACGCCGGTGACGTGCACGCCCAGGGCGGCGAGGCGGCGAGCGAGGATGCCCTGGCCGCAGGCGACGTCGAGGACCTTCATGCCGGCGGTCGGCGCGAGCAGGCGCAGAGCGCCCGGGAGGATCGTGTTCTCGTAGTGGTCGCTGCCGCGGTCCTGGTCGCCTTGGTCGCGACCTTCGAGGAGTTGGTCGTACCACTCGGCGACGTCGTCCCAGGAGGTCTCGGCGGCGGCGCCGCGGGGGAGTGGCGCCGGAGGAGCCGGGGCGGGCGC
>CALAFV010000347.1 GCA_937891445.1 uncultured Phycisphaerales bacterium
GTGGTTCGGGGAGCGTCTTCGCCCCCGTGTGGTGGTGGACTCGGTCAACTCCAGCGGTTCTGTGGCATGCCGTGTGATGTTCGAGGGGTCGCCGTGCCATCTTGTGTCGCTGTACGGCGAGATGACCGGTGAGTTCCCCCACACCCCCGAGCCCACCAAGGAGAACCTCTCGGGCGAGGGCGGGCTGTGCGACGCCGTGCCGGGGCTGAGGGCGGACGTGGGGTTCGCGCAGGACCCGGACGCGGACCGGCTGGCCATCGTGGACGAGAAGGGCAACTACATCGGCGAGGAGTACACGCTGGTGCTGTGCGCGATGGCGTTGATGGAGGCCGGGAGGGGGGAGGGCCGGCTGAAAACCGGCCCCACGGGGGACAGGCCGGTCTTCGTCGTCAACCTCTCCACCTCGCGCATGATCGATGACGTCGCGGCCCGCTACGGGGCCGAGGTCGTGCGCACGCCGGTGGGGGAGGCCAACGTCGTCGAGGCCATGAAGCGGCTCAAGGCGGAGGGGCGCGACGTGGTCATGGGCGGCGAGGGCAACGGAGGGGTGATCTGGCCGGAGGTCACCTACGTCCGCGACTCGCTCTCGGCGATGGCCCTGACGCTCGCCCTGATGGCCCGCACGGGCAAGAAGGTGTCCGAACTGGTCGCCATGATCGACGCGATGGGGCCCGGCAAGCAGGGCTACTGCATCCTCAAGCGCAAGGCCCCGCTGGCGAGCAAGGCCGCCGCCCAGCCCGTGGTGCGCCACCTGGCCGCGGCCTACGCCAAGGAGCCCGGGGCCGTGGTCGACACCCAGGACGGCGTCCGCATCGACTGGCCCGCCCGCGGTGTGTGGGCCCACGTCCGGGCGAGCAACACCGAGCCGATCATGCGGGTGATCGTCGAGGCCCCGACCGAGGCCGAGGCGGACCGGACCGCCCGGGCCGTGGAGGCCCGGATCGCGGAGGTCTGACCCCCGCGCTACCTATAGTTGCCCGCCATGACCCCCCCCACCCAGCTCGCCTCCTACCAGATCGGTGACCGCGTCCGCGTCGTGCAGCAGATCCCCCGGCGCACCGGCACGACGACCACCACCATCGAGGGCGTCGTGCTGCGCGCGGGCCAGCAGAAGACCGGGTCCTGGTTCGCCCACGCGAAGGACAAGAAACTCTGGCTGGACCGGCTGGAACTCCGCCTGGACGACGGCGAGATCGTGGTGGTCAACCTCGACCAGTTCTCGCGGGTCGAGCGGGTGATGTGAGCGGGCCGGCTCAAAAGTCCCGACCTTCTAAGCCCATGCGCGTCCAGATGGTCGGGTGAGGCATGCCTATTACTGTCGAGTTCGGCCTTGGCCGGGCGTCCCGCAACGGGATGTACTTCCCGGCCGAGCCGTCTGCTTTGCCGGAGTAGATTGCTTCTTCGTCCGGTATCCCGAAGACATCCGGGTGTCTTGCCAGGAGGAGCCCTTTGGAAGCGGGATGCCTGGTCCGCGTTGTGCGTTGCGTCCGCATCTGGGAATCCGCAGGCACGGCGTCTTCGATAAAGACGTCGGGTTCGGCAAAGGCTGCGGAAGTCATGGCGTACCAGGTACGGCGAGGGTGGGGGTGATCATCCGGCACGACCTGCATCCCGTGGGCCTTCATCGCGACGATCCACTCGGACGAGTTGAGCATCACATAATCGTCGGCCCGCAAAGGCCAAGGAAAAACATCTCCCATAAAGTCAACGGGATGATCACCTAGGGCATAGGTGGTGGGAAAACGATCCTGATGACCGATGGAGTAGCCGGTGACGGCGATAAGGTTCTGTCGTAAGTTGCTGAGGTGGATGGTCCGCGTTGATTGATCCTTGGCGCCTTTCAGGGCGGGCAGAAGGATGGCCAGAAGCACGGCGATCACAACGATGCAGGCCAGAACTTCAAGGATAGTGAAACCCGATGGATATGAGGGGGAGACTGGTTGTGCGGCGTCTGGTTTCGTGAGGATGCGTCGCGACGGAGGTCGGAGCCGTGGCACGGCCCATATCAACATCGACGCCAGGGAGATGTTCCGCACGATGCCGAACACGGCTTGAGATCGCGCGTCCCGTATGCCCCCCGTCCAAGTCCCGAGACAACCGCACGAGGGAGCGTCGGGCATGCCGTGAAGGGCCAGCAAGAAGGCGGAAAAGACAACGAGGAGGCCGATTGTGGTGATTGCGGCAAAGACGCGCAATGCACCAGAGATGAGAAGCATCCCCAGACATAGTTCGATACAGGTCACAGCCGCAATCAATGCGCTCGCGTGCCGCATCTGTACTCTGGCCTCAGCAAAGTACTCCCCGGATACGGCCATGACGGCGGCTCTCCCCGCGTAGGGGTCGAGCATCTTGCCCCATCCCGCGATGATCAGCACAAAGCCGACGGACACGACGATGATCACCGTGACCCACGCCTGCGCGTTCATCGTCCTTGCCTTGCGTCTAAAAAACAGGGATCTCACCTTTCTCCAACTCCTGAGGCGGATAGTTGTTGAGCACGGTGAACGCCAGAATCCATTCATTCAAGATCGGATTCCAAACGAACTGGAAGCACAATGGGCGCGGTGGTTTATCCTTGTAGAAAAGAATAAAGCCGACTTCCGCGGCGGGAAGCGGTCCGTGCGAAGACAGCAAAGCGCGGAAATCGTGCTGGTGCGTCGTGAAGGGCTCGAGCGAAGTCGAAGTCCCGCCGTACCACCCCGCATAACCGAGACTCGTCGGGCTGAGATCACACCTTATTTCCCCCGGAATCGCGTACCCGTACGCGATGGCGACCGCGTCTCCGCCGTTGCCGATCGCGTGAGGGCGATCGCGGTCAAACAGCAATTTGATGAGGTCGGCGGGTCCTTCATCCGGCCCCGGGGGCTTGCCGGCGAGGTACTGAAAGGTCCCGTCGAACGAGCTGGGGAACCGTTTCTCGAACAGGAGGCGGTCGGCGCGTGCGCCGTACCGGGCACGAACACCGAGGTATTCGTCCGGAGATGAGGCCGCGAAACGGGCCGCGAACGTTTCCGCCGTCTGCCGAACCAGTTTCTTATGCATGACATCGGTCACCGTGAGTTTCACAAGGCGGTGCCGTTGCTGAACAGGGGTCGGAAGATCGACGACCCAGCCCTCTTCCGCGGGCTGGTGGCTCGCGCCGACCACCGTCCCCCGCGAGAGCAGGTCGAGGAACCGGGCATTGTCGGCTTCGCCGGAACCTGTCGGCTCGAAGGAAACGGTTGCCTTTGGGAGCGCATTGTAAAGCGGTTGCGCGATGTGCAGGTAATAAGCCACCGGATCATTCTCTTCCGATGGCTTTGTAAGTTGATGCCAAACATAGATTCCGCAGGCCGCAGAAGTCCCCGCGATGAGAAGAAGGACCAGCGCCTTCTTGCGTGAGATCCGCATCATGCCGACCCGAAGCAGTGCTGGCCTGCGGGCGCCGTGGATTCACAGGTACCCGCGGCCTTGCAAGTGCAAGTCTTGAGCGGGGAGTTGGGATTGCCCTGCGGGAAGCAGCAGCACGGGGCGTTGTTCCCCGTGCAACGCTTGTTGCCGGTGCAGGGGTCTGGGCACGACGTTGCGGCGCAGTTGACGCTTTCGGCGCAGTCGATGGGTTCCGGGTCGGCCACCTGTGCGAAGAGCGGGGCCGTCATTGCGCCGATTGCAAAGACGCCGGCGACAAGCGGGGTTACGAAGGATCTCCATTTCGTGTTCATCCAATGCTCCTTGCGTGCGCAAGGGGGGATGCGCCCCCCTCTTTGCGAGAATGTACCGCAGGGGGGGGGGGGTCAATCCCAGTTTGCAGCAATTTGAAAAAATGTTTGAATGGCGGTTGATGACCGCGTTTGTGCGCACAGGACGGCGCGTCCGGGGGACGGTCCGCGGGATTGTCGCAGATTTTCTGTTTCCGTCCCGGCAAGGGCTTGCGCGTGTTGGCGGCCGCTTACGACCGCGTTTGTGCGCACGGGCGCGTCCGCGCGTCCCTTCGTGTGAGGGCCGGCCGTGATCGGCGGCCCCGGATGCGGAGGAGGGACCGATGCCCGGCCAGCCCGAACGGAAACACGCGGACGCCGACCCCCTGTGGGGGACCATCTCGCTCGCCATCGACGAGCACCGACGCCGGGAACTCCCCCGGCACGAGAAACTCTGGGCGTATTACCGCAACCCGCTCGGGCTGGTCGGCGCGTCGGGGACGGACTCGTCCTCCCCCGGCGGCTGGTACCGCCAGGCCCAGGAGGCCGGGCTGCCCCGGCGCATCCGCGGGCGCAACGCGGGCCTGGCCGGCCTGCCCGGCTCCGAGGCCGGGCGGCGCGAGGTGGTGATCGAGAACGACATCGCGTGGCGCGTCCAGACCATGGTCGACTTCATGTTCGGCCGGCCCGTCCGCTTCGAGTCCCTCGCCGCGGACGAGCGGGTGCGGGCCGACGCGGAGCGCGCCGTCGAGGCGGTGTGGGAGCGTTCCGGCGGCATCGCCATGATGCAGGACGCCGCCCTGCTCGGCCACGTGTTCGGCCACGTGGACCTGCTGCTGCGCATCGACGAGTCCCGCCTCGGCGGCACGCTGGACGACGCCCTCGGGGCCTTCACCATCGAGCCCGTCGACCCCCGCCGCGGCGTGCCCGTCGTCTCGCCCGACGACTACC
>CALAFV010000348.1 GCA_937891445.1 uncultured Phycisphaerales bacterium
CCCCCCGCACCCCCCCGCCCCACCCATCGTCAAACCAGGCGCCGGTGCATTTTCTGCCATACGACAGGCACGCGGGGCCGTTCGGGCCGCCGCGCGGTTTCCCGGGATCTCCCTCCTGCGCTCTCCCCCCACTGCTCCCCGTCCGGCGGCTCGTTTACCGGCCGAGTTCGCCCAGGTCGATCACCGCACCGCCGCGCTGGTAGTAATCGGCATTGAGGATCCGCTCATCGATGCTGGTGATGACGATGCAGTTGCGGTTGTGCTTGTCGGCGTATTCCACATCGCCGGGGCCGGGGCCGGCGTAGGCGCCGTTGCGGACATCCTGCACGTGGAAGTGGTAGTGGGCCAGGGCGAGGGCGGAGGCGCGGAACATGTCGTCGGAGGCGATGAAGGTGCGGTCGTTGATGCGCTGCGTGGCGCGCGGGGGGTAGTGGACGGCGCGGAAGCCGGAGGCGGCGGCCCATTCGAGGATGCCGCCGTGCTCGGTGCTCGTGTCGCGGCGGTCCTCGACGACCTGGGTCATGAACGCGGCAATGACGCGGGGGTCGTGCAGGGCCTCGTCGATGACGAGGATCGTCAGGACGTCGCCCCAGACGAGACGGTCGGCGTTCTCGCGCAGACGCTCGCGGCGATTGCCGAACGAGGAGCCGGCCTCGGCGTCGCGCTCGTGGAGGCGCCGGCCCTTGAGCCGCGATGCGAGTTCGTCGAGGAGGGTTTGGCGGTCGGCCGCGAGCCACTGTGGGCGGGCGGCGGCGGCCCAGCGGATCGGCTCGAGGTGGCGCAGACAGAGGCCGCGGACCTGCTCGTCGCTGAGCGTGCGCACCGCGGCGGAGGTCTCGGCCCACCAGGCGGTCTGTTCGCGGAGTTGCAGGAGCCACTCGAACTCGGAGCCGGTGACGGGGATGCAGCGCAGGTCCGTCGCGGCGGCGCGGAGGGCCTGGAGGGCGTCGTCGGCATGTGGCTCTTCGGACGCTGCGGCGAGGAGGTCGCGGCGGCGAGAGCCGTCGGCGTCGAGGCGGGCGAGGAGTTCCCACGCGTCGCGCCGGACCTTGGCGGAGGCCTCGTCGGAGGCGGCGGAGGCCTCCACGAAGACGCGGAAGACGGTCTCCTCGACGCTCACGCCGGGGTGGAGGGCTTCGAGGGCGCGGCGCTCGGGGCGATCGGGGTCAGCGGGCTGCGGGACGGGGCGGGCGTAACTGCGGACCAGCGCGGGTGTGATCTCCGTCCAGCCGCGAGCGGCGGCGGCGGCGCCGATCGCTTCGATGACTTTCCAGTCGGACTCGGTGGGCAGGCGGAGGCGGAAGAGGTTCCGCGTGTCGGCGATGCCCTCCTCGGTGGTGTCGGAGAGGTAGACATCCAGAACGCGGAGACGCACCGGCGTGGGCTGGTGGGTCCAGATGATGGACTTGAGCGACTCGCGCGTGGCGGCGCGGTCGGCGCGACCGGCCTGGACATCGGCCCAGGCCTGGTCGATGGCCTTGAGGCGTTGCTGGATGCTGGCCTCGCGGTCGCGCGCGACGACGAGCGGGTCGTCCGAAACGCTTGTCCCCAGTCTTCCCTCAGTTGATGCACACCCGGCGGGGCCCCATGCCGGCGCCGAGATTGCCCAGACTGACAAGCCGACGAGAGCCGCACGGAAGATGGGGCGATGGTGAGCGCCGGGGGTCGCCATGTGGCCGGAGTGTACCCCTGCCCCCCGGCCGAGGTGCGGCAAGGCGGCGGTGCCCGGTGGTCGCCGTCGGCACCTATACTCTGGAGAATCCGTGGAGAACCAGCCCCGTGCCCTCCCGTGCCGCATCCCAGTCCGCCTCGGCCGCCGCGAACCCCGGTTCGGCGGCAGCACCGAGCGTTTCGGAGCGTGTGCAGCGGATCCTCAATCTCATCCGGCCGGCGGGGCAGTCGGACGGGGGTGATGTGGAACTGGTGGAGGTGACGCCGGACGGCGTGGCCCGGATCCGGCTGCACGGGGCGTGCGTGGGGTGTCCGAGCAGCAGCATCACGCTGCAAATGGGGATCGAGCGAAATCTGCGCGACCACGTGCCGGAGATCCAGCGCGTCGAGGCGGTGGACTGAACGCCCGGTAACTCCCGGAGACGGGCCCGGGTTCCCCCCTATCTTGGTTGGCGACCATTTCCCAGCGATCCGGGACTTCCCCCGGAAGCCGAGCGTGGTATATTGGGCGTGTCCGACGCTCGGTTCAGGTGGGGCGTTCGGTGGGTGGCACCGGGAGGCATGGCATGCTTGTCATCACGCGCCGCGAGGGGGAAGAGGTGGTGATCGGGGATCCGCGGAACCCGATCGGCGTGGTGCGTATCGCGTCGATCAAGGGTGATCGCGTGCGCATCGCGTTCGACTTCCCGCGGCACATCGACGTGCACCGGCGCGAGATCGCGGACCAGATCGCCGAGGATCGGCCGCAGGTCATCGGCGCGATCAAGCCGAATGTCGCCGCGCAGTAGCGCGGTTGCGAAGCGACGATGAGGAGGTGCGAACGAGCCCGCGTCCGTTGACGCGGGCTCGTCGCGTTTTGCGGGTTGTGGCGCAGAGGATTACTCGGGCTTGCCGCCGCTGGAGTCGTAGATCCACGCGTCGGTGGCACGCGGGTAGTCGAGGACCTCGCCGCGGGCGAAGAAGAGTTTGAGTTCGCGCTCCGCGGCCTCGGGGCTGTCGCTGCCGTGGATGAGGTTGAAGGAGTTGCTGACGCCGAAGTCACCGCGGATCGTGCCGGGCTCGGCCTTGGAGCCGAAGGTGGCGCCCATCATCTTGCGGCAGATGCCGATGGCCCCCAGGCCACGGACGGCGAGGACCAGGACGGGGCTGGAGGTCATGAAGCGGACGAGGCCGGGGTAGAAGGGCTTGGACTGGTGGGCCTCGTAGTGCTTGGCGGCAAGGTCCTGCGAGATCTGCATGAGTTTGCAGCCGACGATCTGGAGGCCCTTGTCCTCGAAACGGGCGATGATGCGGCCCATGAGCCCGCGCTGCACGGCGTCGGGCTTGAGGATGATCAGCGTGGTTTCCATCGTGCGGACTCCTGGCCCCGACCGGCGGCCAGTCGCCGCGGCGGGCAAAAAGTGGCCCAAGCATAGGCCGAGCGTGACCCGCGGAGGCCGCATTTGTCGCTTGGATCCAAGGAGGCGGAGCGTGCGAAGAGCCATCGCCACTACGCCCAATGCCGAGCCCGCCGGCGTGGAGTGCCCCCTGTGAAAACCGTACGTTCGGCCGTCGTGGCCGCCGTTGCCGGCGGCCTGCTGGTTGTGCCTGCCGCCGCCGAGGCGGAGGTCCACATCGTGGATTTCTTCCCCGAAGACCCGACCAACGGGAACACGCTTCAGTTGCGGTTCCTCGGGCCGACGGAGGGGACCGTCGTTGATACGCGTCTGGTGATCACGTTCACGACGCAGAACGGATTCAGGGCGGAGGACCTGCTCATCGGGCTGGTCGTCCCCGTGACGCCGGATGAGCCGGGCGGGGGCTTCTGGTTCCTTACCGGCGAGGACCTCGGGTGGTCGGGCGAGGGGACGTTCACGGCCGACATCAGCACCGGGGCCATCAACGGGACGCTCAACCCGGGGCTGTGGGGGTTCGAACTGGGGAGCGTGAACGACCCGCCTGCGTACGCGGGGTGGTTCAGCGCCGACACGCGGTTTGAACTCACGATCGTGCCGGCGCCGGGCGCGGCGGCGCTGCTGGTGGGCGCGGGCGTGCTGGCCTTGCGGCGGCGGCGCTAAGCCTCAGGACAGGTACCAGCCGGGCCGGAGTTCGTCGAGCAGCCACAACAGCCCGGCGATCAGGCCGGTACTCCCCACAGCAATGGCCTGAAGCCCGTACGCGATGGCAAGGGCCCTGCGCACGCGCGGGCCGGTCCATTGATCCCTCGGGATCATGAGCGTCCGGCAGGTGCGGCGCCATGACCACCACCACAGGCCCGGCCCGAGGATGGCGGAGACGGCGATCGAACCGTTGAGCAACCAGCGGGGTTGATCGCCGACGAGGTTGTAGAGCGCAAGGCCCCAATACAACCTCTCCCACAGGTACGTTCCGGCAATCGGCACCAGCCACACCAGTTGCAGCCAGATCAGCGACAGCAGCCAGGCCCTCAGCAGCGAACGGGCGATCAGTCGCGGCATGAGCGCGGTCAGGTACAGGCCGGCGCCGACCCCGAGCGCCATGAGGATGAGTGGCAAGCCGTAGCCGCCCAAGGCGACGAGGCCGACGACGGCCAGCCGCACCCAGACGCTCACGCGGGTCATCTCGAGGAAGAGCCGGCGCCGGGTGTCGGAGGCGATGTCGTCGTCGCTGACGATGTAGCCGCATTCGGGGCACGCACGCCCGGTTGCGCCGGTCAGGTCGTAGTCGCAAGCCGGGCAGGCCGTGAGCGCCGGTCGCAGGAAGGGATTGCTCACGCGGACATGCTACCGGATGTCGCCGCGCTCACCCGAGTGCGGCCCATGGCGGGCACATCCTACCGGCCGCCCAACCGCCCCCTCACCCGGCGCTCATGCCGGGCTTCTCGAATTGCCGCAGCCACCGGGAGGAACACCGATGTCCCCACTCTTCGGACGCCGCGGAGGCCGCCGCGGCAGGTTGGGCGGCTGGGGCGGCCGCCTCGTGATCGCGGCGATCCTCGCCGGGATCGCCCTGTTCACGTATTACCGCAGTTCGTCGGTCAACCCGGTGACGGGGCGGAAGCAGCACATCTCGATGACCGTGCAGGACGAGATCGCGCTCGGGCTGCGGGCGGCGCCGGAGATGGCGCGGCAGTTCGGCGGGGAGCACCCGGACCAGGAGGCGCAGAACCTTGTGGACCGGGTCGGAGCGAAACTCTCGGGGGTGATCCCGACGGCCAGCGCAACGTACCCGTTCTACTTCTACGTGCTGGCGGATGAGCAGACGGTCAACGCGTTCGCGCTGCCGGGCGGGCAGGTATTCATCACGGCGGGGCTGCTGAAGCGGCTGGAGACCGAGGGGCAACTTGCGGGGGTGATCGGGCACGAAATCGGGCATGTGGTGGCGCGCCACAGCGCCGAGCAGATGGCCAAGGCGCAGTTGACGCAGGGGCTGGCGGGGGCAGCGGGGGTCGCGGCGGGAGACCTGACCAGCGCGCAGATGGCGCAGGTGGTCGGGCAGTTCATCACCATGCGCTACGGGCGCGAGCATGAACTGGAGAGCGACCGGCTCGCGGTGCGGTACATGGCCAGGGCGGGGTACGACCCGCGGGCGATGATCCGCGTGATGGAGATTCTCGCGGAGGCGTCGGGCGGGTCGGGCCAGCCGGAGTTCGCGAGCACGCACCCGAGCCCGGAGAATCGGATCCAGCGGATCAGGGAGGCGATCGAGGAGGAGTTTCCGGAGGGGGTGCCGGCGGGGTTGGTTCCGTAGGGGCGGCGGCGCGCGAGAGGACGAGGCGGGGAGAAGAGGGAGAGAGGGAGACCGCTCACTGCGTTCGCGGCTCGTACTGCTCGTCTTCAAGGCGGAGCGGGCCTCTCGGCCGATGGTGGCCGCATGGACAGCGCGATGCCGCTTGGTACCCTCTCCGGCCCTGCCGGGGCCGAGCCGGGGGTGACACCGGGCGGCGGTAGGGATATAGTTGGTACTCTTTTCGCACCAGACGCCAGTTCACGCCACGGAGGGCGCATGACGCCACCATCGGGGGTTATGGAGGAGACGAGGAAGTCCAAGAAGACCACCCGGTCCCCCAAGCCGAGCCAGCGGGCCACCGCCGAGTCGATGGCCGCCCGGCAGCGGGACATCTCCGTCTCCGAGTTCTTCGCCAAGAACCGCCACCTGCTGGGGTTCGACAACCCGCGCAAGGCGCTGCTGACCACCGTCAAGGAGGCGGTGGACAACTCGCTGGACGCGTGCGAGGAAGCGGGGATCCTGCCGGACATCACGGTGGTCATCGAGGACCTGCAACCGGATCGGCCCGCGACGGCCAAAAGTTCGCGGTACCGGGTGACGGTCGTGGACAACGGGCCGGGGATCGTCCGCAAGCAGGTGGAGAACATCTTCGGGCGACTGCTGTACGGCTCGAAGTTCCACCGGCTGAAGATGTCGCGCGGGCAGCAGGGGATCGGCATCTCGGCGGCGGGGATGTACGGGCTGATCACCACGGGCAAGCCGATGGTGATCCACACGCGGCCGAACGCCTCCAAGCCGGCTCACCACATCGAGCTGGCGATGAACACCAAGACCAACCGGGCCGAGGTCACGACCGACGTCGAGACCCAGGACTTCCCGCCGCGGCGGCTGACGCAGTTGACTGCCGGGACGCGGAAACTCGCGGCCGAAGGGGAACTGCTCGACCCCGAGAGTTACCGCACCGGGACGAGCGTGACGATCGAACTGGAGGGGCGGTATCAGCGCGGGCGCGGGAGCGTCGATGAGTTCCTCGAACTGACCGCGATCGCCAACCCGCACGCCCGGATCGTCTTCATCCCCCCCACCCGCGAGAGCGCGGAGGAAGAGGATGAACTGCTGCCGGTGAAGAAACCCGGCAAGGGCAGCAAGGGGAAGGACTTCCAGGTCACGGACGACGAGGGGAACCTCGTCGCCCCCGCTCCCGCGGCGGAGGCCGCGCCGGCCGCGCCCGCCGCGCCGGCGGCGCCGGTGCAGACGACGGAGACCAACGGCGTCACGATCTTCCCCCGTGCGGTGACGGAACTGCCGCCGGAGACGCGGGAGATCCAGCCGCACCCGAAGGGGATCGAACTGGGCATCCTGCTGCAGATGCTCAAGGAGGCGGAACTCGAGCGGCCGGGGTACACGCTGTACAACTTCCTCCAGGAGAAGTTCAGCCGCATCTCCGCCGCGACGGCGAGCGCTTTGTGCGAGAAGATCGGGGTCGGCAGCCGCACGAAGGTGACGGACATCAACCACGCGAAGGCGGAGGCGCTGTTCCGTGAGTTCCAGGAGGCGAAGTTCCCGCCGCCGCCGACGGACTGCCTGGCGCCGATCGGCGTGAAGCAACTGCTGGCGGGCATGCTCAAGGGGGTGCGGGCGGAGTTCTACGCGGCCAGCAGCCGCGACGCGGCGGTGTACCGCGGGCGTCCGTTCCAGATCGAGGCCGCGATCGCCTATGGCGGCGACCTGCCGGCGGACGAGCCGGCACGCGTCATCCGCTTCGCCAACCGCGTGCCGCTGCTGTACCAGCAGTCGGCGTGCTCGAGTTTCAAGGCGGTGGTGGACACGAACTGGCGGAACTACGACCTGAACCAGCCGAAAAACTCGGCGCCGGTCGGGCCGCTGGTGATCATGATCCACATGGCGAGCGTGTGGGTGCCGTTCACCAGCGAGTCGAAGGAGGCGATCGCCGACTACGACGAGATCCGCAAGGAGATGAAACTGGCGCTGATGGAGTGCGGGCGGAAACTCGCGGCGTACGTCCGCAAGCGCCAGCGAATGAAGCGGGAGAGCGAGCGCCGCGACGTCTTCGAGCGGTACATCGGCGAGATCGTCAAGGCCGTCAGCGAGATCAACGGCACCGACCCGAAGAAACTCTACGACAAACTCCTGGAGCAGGCCCGCAAGCGTACGGCGGCCGCCGACCAGATCCTCGACGACGAGGGCCGGGTCGTGAAGACCAAGAAGGAGGAGGAGCCGGGCGACGACGAGGGTGTGATCATCCTCGAGACCGCGCGGCCGATCGAGGACCACACGCCGCGGGAGCATCTCAACGACCGCGCGGCGAAGGTGGCGGCGCAGCTGGCCGCCGGAACGTTCGGCGACGACCAGTTGCCGCTGCTGGACGGTGAGCCGCGGAAGCGGCGGGGCAAGGCGGCGCCGCCTCCTAAGCGTGTCGCGAAGAAGGCGAGCGCCGAACCGAAGAGCAAGCCGAGACGGGCTGCGAAGGAAGCCAAAACGCCCAAGGCAGCCCCCCCACCGCCGGCGTCCAAACCCGCCGCCAAGCCGGGCAAACTGAGGATGCGGCTGATCAACGGCGAACTCGTGCGGGTTGATGACCCGTCGCTGTTCGGGGGCTGAGCCGCGTGCCGGCCGCGGGCGCCGCGGCGTGACCGTCGAGGCGAACCGCGGCAGCGCCGGGACGCCAACACAAGAGGTTCCAAGGACACGGACTGAACATGGCCAAGAAGCAGAGCAAGCCCGCCAGCGGCGGCCCGACCGCCCGGATCAAGGAGCGTGACGCCATCACGCACGCCAAGATCGTGTCGCTCGCGGACAACCTCGTGAAACAGACCTTCGCCGGCAAGGAGCCGACGATCGCGATCCCGACTCGCACGAAGTCGAACACGATCTGGAACAGGAAGCGGGGCATCCTGCAGATGGGCAGCGCCACGCAGGACCGGCAACTGTTCAACCTGAACCAGGCCAAACTCTTCATGCAGTCGATGCTGCATGCCAACTCGATCCGGTCGCTGATCGAGGCGGAGAAGACGCTCAGCCTTCGTGGTATGTTCTACAAGGGGCTGCACACCGTCGCCGGGACGAAAGAGAAGACCTTCGCCGACCAGAGCGAATCGGACGCGATCCTCGAGGACCTCGAGGTGTCGCTGGGGGCGCTGCGCGAGGAACTGCACATCTTCGCGAAGAAGAAGGGGACCATGATCGGGAACATCACGATCGTGGACAGCGGGGACGAGATCGACTGCCGGAAGATGGGCAGCGGCGGGGACGCGATCCCGAGCATCGTCGAGCCGGACGTGATCCAGTTCAAGAAGTGCGAGGCGAAGTTCGTCCTGCACGTCGAGAAGGACACGGTCTGGGGCCGCTTCAACGAAGACAAGTTCTGGCAGAAGCACAACTGCATCCTGACCGAGGGGGGCGGGCAGCCGTCGCGCGGCGTGCGCCGGCTGCTTCAGCGGCTCAACAAGGAACTGGGACTGCCGATCTACTGCCTGCTCGACTGCGACCCGTGGGGGCATTACATCTTCAGCGTCATCAAGCAGGGGTCGATCAGCCTGGCGTTCGAGTCCGAGCGGCTCGCGATCCCGGACGCGAAGTTCATCGGCGTGCGGTCCTCGGACTACAAGACGCACCAACTCAGCGACGACGTCCAGATCGCGCTGACCGACACGGACATCAAGCGGGCCAAGGAGATCGCGGCGTACCCGTGGTTCCGCGACCACAAGGGGTGGCAGAAGGAGATCGCGGGGCTGCTCTCCAACGGCTTCAAGATGGAGGTCGAGTCGCTGATCACCAAGGACATCTCGTACGTCACCGAGACGTACGTGCCGGATAAGCTCAAGCGGAAGGACTGGCTGGACTGAGAGCCGCGTGGCGGCTGGAGGCCGTCAACGATGACGGGGGCGAACCCAGGTCACGGCGCCGGCTCGCCCCCCACGGGGGCGGATGCCGGGTCGGTCGTCCTCTTTGACGGGGTGTGCAACCTCTGCAACGCCGCCGTTCGGTTCATCATCAGGCGGGACCCGGGAGGGCGGCTGCGGTTCGCGGCGCTGCAGTCCGAGGCAGCCGCGGTCCTGCTCGCGGCCCAGGCGGAGCCGCTGCCGGACAGCATCGTGCTCGTCGAGGGCGGGCGGGTCTTCACCCGATCGGCCGCGGCGCTGCGGATCGCCCGCCGGCTGCGGTTCCCGTGGCCGCTGCTGTACGCCCTGATCGTGGTCCCGCGGCCACTCCGTGATGCGGTCTACGGGTGGATCGCCCGGAACCGGTACCGGTGGTTCGGCAGGAGCGACCAGTGCATGGTCCCGACGCCGGAGTTGAGAGCGAGGTTTCTCGACTGATGGCGGCCTACGCGGGCAGGCCGCGAGTTGGGATCGCCGCGCGGCCGATGCGGGGCACACCGACAGCACTTCCGCCCAAGCCGGACGGGGCGCATGCTGCAGTCGGGTGTGGTACCGGCTCGGCCCGGCCTGGTTGCACAGAGCCCACCCGGTCCTCCGCCCCGCAGCCGGGAGCCATGGGAATCCTCAGCTTTGGGGAATCCGTGGGATTCTTGTGCCGTGTGGTTCTACACTTTCTGACGCGCCAAGGCGGCCTTGTCCGGTACGGACAATATTCGTACGTGCGCGTGCGTATCCAACCGTCGATCCGGGCTTGGTCGCGCGGATCAAGCCGGTACGGGCCGCCGCGGCAGGACGGACAGGTACAATGGGCAAACTGGCATTTCCCCCGCTTTCCGCCTCTCGACTCGCGAAGGAGTGCAGCGTGGACACGGACAAGGCCGTCAACGGCGGCAGGCCGCGCAGCAAAACCAATCCCGGCGAGGCCGTTCCAACGTCGTTCGGGCGCAGCCGGGTGCTGATCGCGGACGACGAGCACCTGGTCGCCACGGGCCTTGCCGCGGCGGTGCGGGAACTCGGCCACGAGGTCGTGGCCGTGGTCGGCGACGGCGAGGCGGCCCTCGAGGCGGCCAGGCGCCACAAGCCCGACCTGGCGCTGCTGGACATCCGCATGCCCCGCATGACGGGGATCGACGCGGCCCGGGCGATCTACGACGAACTGGGGATCCCGACCATCATCATCTCGGCGTACTCCGACGCCGAGCACGTGGCCCAGATCCAGCGCAACGGGCTCTCGTCGGGGATCTTCGGGTACGCGCTCAAGCCGGTCTCCGCCGCGGAACTCGGCGTGATGATCGGGACGATCCGCCACCGCGCCGCGATCGACGACTACCGGCGCACCCGGGTGTCGCAGTTGGAGACCAACCTTCTGAACCGGCGCACGGTCGAGCAGGCCAAGTGGAAGATGGTCGAGAAACTCGGGCTCACCGAGCCGCAGGCGCACGAGAAACTCCAGCGCATGGCGCGCGACCGTCGGCGGCCGCTGATCGAGATCGCGAAGTTGGTGCTGGAGTCGGACACGCTCCCCATCTGACCCCCTCCCCCACTCCCCACCGCAGCCAGAAACGTCGAACGCCCCGGGTCCTTTGCGAAGGAACCGGGGCGTTCGTTACATCCTGCGTGCGGGATCGGCTCAGGCCGCGACGAAGTCGGGCGTGAACTCCACGGACCACTCGTCGAGATCGAGTCGGAACGGCAGCAGCGTCAGCAGGCCGTCGTCCTCGATGCTGCGACCGGCCAGCAGCAGCGTGCGGCCGACGGAGGCCGCGGCCAGCGGCAGGCTCATCCGCGGGCCATCCGCGCGGAAAGTGACCTCGATGCTCTTCCAAAGCCCGCCCGGGACCCAACGGAACAGCACGACCTCGTCGAACTCGTCGATCGCGAAGATGTTGATCCCGCCGTCGGTGGACACTGCGACCTCGACGCCGTCGGCGACGTTCGGGCCCTCGGCGGCCGCGGTGATGTTGGCGATTTCCCACATGTCCGGGCGGCCGGCGGCGAGGTTCTCGGCCTGGAGTTGAGGAGACCACCAGTAGGTGTAGACCTGGCCGTCCGCGGTGCGGCCGGCGACGTTGAGGCCGCCCCAGGGCGTGACGTAGGCGTCGAGTTGGCCGACGAAACGAGGCCCGTTGAGAGCCTCGGTCATGTTGATGGCGACCCAGGTGTCGCGCCCGAAGATGAACTCCATGCCCGGGGCCCACCAGTAGATGACGACGTTGCCGCTGCTGTCGAGGCCGGCGAGGTTGAGGCCGTCCCAGCCGGAGACGTAGCCGGTGAGGCCGCCGGCCATGACCGGGCCGTCGGCGATCACCGTGAGGTCGGCGTACTGCCACGAGGTGAGACCGGGGGCCCACCAGTAGTTGATTGCGTGGCCGCGGGCGTCGAGGCCGGCGATGTGGATCGAGCCCCAACTGGGCTGGTAGGTCGTGAGGTCGCCGGAGAGGCCGGGGCCGTCGATCGCGGCGGTGTGGTCCACGCCGATCCACACGCCGCTGGCAAGGTCGCCGACGAGGTGCCAGACGTGGCTGCGCTCGTCGGTCATGGCGAGGTTGATCAGGCCGTCGGGCGTGAGGAAGGGGGTCATGTCCACGACGCGGCCGCGGAAGTTGGCCGCCGCGGCGATGTCCACGTACCAGAACTGGCCGATGGCCTCGTCGAAGACGGTGGCGTAGGGGTGGCGGTCCACGTCGAGCGCGAAGACGACGAGGTACTGGTCCACCTCGAGGCTGACGAGGGTTTGGGTCTGCGGGGCGACGGGGCGGGCGAGGAACTTGATCGCCAGGTCGGTCTGGAAGTTCGGGAGGTCGATGACCACCTCACCCGTGGGCGCCCAGACGCCGCTGACGGTGGTGAGGGCACTCGTGACGCCGGGATCGGTGGACCAGATCTCGATGTCGAAGATGCGGTTGCGGGAGAGGCCGCCGATGACCAGACGCCCGCCGGAGATCGTGCCGCTGGAGAGGTTGCCGTCACGGAGAACATAAGCGACGCCCTGGTCGCCGTCGGAGACGCCCCACGCGAGGAGCGAGTGGCCGCTGGCCGCGGCGGAGATGCGACCGGCGAGGTTGCGGGCGCTGAAGTGGGCAAAGTCCACGGCGAGGGTGTCGCTGTGGGTGAACTCGAAGAACGTGCGCTGGAGGGCCCGCATGGTCGGCGTGATCGTGTAGCCGTTCCAGGCGAGTTCCTCGGTGTTGATGCGCAGGCCCATGCCGAGTTGGCCGCTGGCCAGGCCGGTCCAGATCATGACGCGGAAGTTCGCCTCGTCCTGCTGCTGGGTGAAGTTGGCGGAGTACTCGGGGCGGTTGTTCGGCCAGGCATCGCGCGACATGCCCCATTCGCCGTTGAGGATCGGGCGGCCGTCGTTGCGGTGCGTGACCCAGTAACTGGTGAAGTAGCCGTTCTGGACGGCGGGGAGCACCGACTTGTCGGCCTGCGGGTTGAGCAGCGGGCCGGCGTTGGAGACGGTGTAGAGGTGGGGTGAGAGGGCGTCGAAGGAGCGGGAGAGGAAGACCTGGCGGGCCATCGGACCGCGAGGGTCGGGGGTGATCGTGGAGTTGAAGACGATGCGGCCGGGGTCGATGGACTTGATGTACTCGCCCAGTTCGTTGATCCAGCGGGCGCGGGTGCGGAACTCGGTCTCGCGGCCGGGCTCTGCGTCGCCCTCGGCGTTGAGCGTCCACTCCCAACTGTCCCACTCGCTCAGGGGCTCCCAGCCGAGGACGTACTCGGCGTAGGGGCTCTCGTTGGCCCACTGAATGACCTTGGCCATGCGGGCCTTGGCGAGTTCGAGCGTGCCCGGGGTCTGGAAGAAGTCGTTGATGTCGGTCAGGGGACCGCCGAAGTTGGAGGCCCAGGGGCCCTCGAGACCGAAGGCCTCGTCGTAGGAGAAACTGTCGAAGGGGCTGAAGATGATCCGGATGCCGCGCTCACCGGCCTCGCGCAGCACGTTGTGCATGAACTGGCGCATGTCGGGGTTGAACTGGCCGGCGTTGTGCTCGATCCAGTAGAGGCCGCGGGGCGGGTCGGGGTTGCCCTGGTAGTAGACGTTCTGGAGTTCGAGGTAGACGCGCATCGTGGTCACGCCGCTGTCGCGCAGGTAGTCGAAGTAGTCCTCGTACGAGCCCTCGACGGGGATGTGCGTGGAGAAGTTCTGGTAGACGCCGTTGGCGTTGTCCCAGACCTCACCGGGGAAGAGTTGGCGGGTGTAGGCCCATGAGAGGCCCATGTGGTCGCCCACGACGACGAAGGGCTCGCCGTTCTCGAACATGAGCGTGCCGCCCATGGGGGACGGGATCACGCGGCCCTTGTAGCCGGGGCCGGGTGAGGCGAGGGTGGTGAAGGCCGGCGCCTGGGAGATGGCGCTGGAGTTGCCCGCGGCGTCGATCGCGCGGATCGCGACGTAGTACGTGCGGCCGGGGAGCAGTTCGGCGATGCGCAGCGACTCGGCCAGGCCGGCCAGACGCGGCGTGTACGCCTGGCGGAAGCGCTGGGCGGCCTCCCACTCGGCGTCGTTGGTGATCGGCGACTCACTGACGCGGATCTCGTACGACGAGACGTGGCCGAGACCGTTGAGCGTGCCGGCGGGGGCGGTGAAGTTGAGCGTCGCCCCCATGGCCCCGATGTTGGTGACCGAGATGTTCGTGATGGCCTGCGGCCGCTGGCCCGCGGCGGGGTCGATGAACATGACCTCGGCGTAGTTGATCGGCCCGTGGATCCCGGCGTTGACGGCGGTGTAGGAACTGTGGGCCCCGAGCACGTGATCGTCCACGAAGTAGGGCTGGAGGTAACGCACGTCCGCGTCGGGATTGCCGCGGTTGTCGATGAGGTTGCGCTCCCCGCCGTCGTTGTCCATGATGATGTCGAAGTTCATCCCGATCGTCGTGCCGTGGGTGGGCGGGAGCATGTTGAGCGCCGCCCACGGCAGGAAGATCTCGATGGACCACCCCTCGTCGATGTCGCCGGGCGTGTTGACCGTGCCGCGGATGCTCGAGGCGTAGAGCGTGCCGGGGAACGGGTCGCCATTGGTGTAGGCGTCGAAGGAGTTGCCAAGACCGTCGCCGCGGATGTACTTCCAGCGGCGCACGACCCCGGGGCCCTCGAGAGGGTCGAACATCGAGCCGAGGTTGACGCCGAAGGCCCGGTCGTCGCTCTGGAACCACTGGTCGCGTGAGCCGTCGGGATCGAAGTAGAACGTGACGGAGTCGTCCTGCTCGACGTCCCAGCGGTTGTTCCAGGGCGAGCCGGCCCCGCCGCCGTCGGCCCAGATGTTGTGATCCTCGACGTCCACCGACAGGAACATGCCGGCGTCGTTGTAGAGCATGCGCACGGTGACGGCGCGGTCGTGCCGTGTGGCCTGCGTGCGGAAGATCTCCAGGGCGTTGGACCAGGCCGCGTCGTCGAGCACGCCGTCGACGATAACCTCGCCGCGGGGGATGGCCCACAGCGGGTGGTCGGGCGTGATCGGATCGTTGAGGATTCCCGTCGTCAGCAGGAGACGGGGTTCGAGGTGCTCGAGCAGTCGCTGCTGATCCGCGGTCTGGGCGGTGTTCTTGGAGCGATAACGCATCGGGGCCTCCGGGCGTAGCGTCTGGCGGCGTGTATCGACGCCCGGTGACGCCCCCCCAACCGGCCCGCTCTGCCCAAAGCCCGCGGCCCGCACGATGCGCACGGTGGGGACGGTGGTGCAGGCTGCGCGGCTGGGGGATCCCTCAGGGCTGCGCGATCCGCTTCCAACGCATGCCCAACGGCTGCCCCTGGAAACCCGTACTCCAAAAGAACAGCCGAGCGTCCGCGCCTGGTGGGCTCGGACGCTCGGCTGTAGGCCGCCCGCTCGGAGCGGGCGTGAACGACTTCTCAGACTATCAGGCCGTCAGTTGCTGACGGGCGTTGAGCCCGGGGACGAGGACGGGACCGCGGGGTCCATGTGCAGGGCGCGGATCAGGAAGGCCCACTGGTCCGCGATGGTCTCGATGATCTTGGAGATGGGCTTGCCGGCGCCGTGGCCCGCGCGGGTCTCGATGCGGATCAGCACCGGGTTGGAGCACCCCTGGGCCGCCTGGATCGCGGCGGCGAACTTGAAGGAGTGCGCCGGGACGACGCGGTCGTCGTGGTCGGCGGTGGTGATCAGCGTCGCCGGGTAGCAGGTGCCCTCGCGGAGGTTGTGGTACGGCGAGTAGGCCAGCAGGGCGCGGAACTCGTCCTCGTTCTTGTCCGGGTTGCCGTAGTCGCTCTCCCACGCCCAACCGATGGTGAACTTGTTGAAGCGGAGCATGTCGAGGACGCCGACGGCGGGGATGGCGGCGCCGAAGAGTTCGGGGCGCTGCGTGATGCAGGCGCCGACGAGCAGGCCGCCGTTGGACCCGCCGTGGATGGCGAGTTTGGGTGTGGAGGTGTACTTCTCGCGGATGAGGTACTCGGCCGCGGCGATGAAGTCGTCGAAGACGTTCTGCTTGTTGAGTTTGCGGCCGGCGTCGTGCCACGCCTGGCCGTACTCGCCGCCGCCGCGGAGGTTGGCGACGGCGTAGACGCCGCCCATCTCAAGCCAGACGAGGTTGCCGACGCTGAAGCCGGGGGTCAGCGCGATGTTGAACCCGCCGTAGCCGTACAGGAGCGTCGGGTTCGAGCCGTCGAGTTTGATCCCCTTCTTGTGGACGATGAACATCGGGACGCGGGTGCCGTCCTTGGAGGTGTAGAAGACCTGCTTGGTGACGTAGTCGTCGGGGTTAAAGGCGACCCTGGGCTGCTTGAACAGTTCGCTGCGGCCGGTCGCGGCGTCGTAGCGGTAGATCGAGCCGGGGGTGGTGTAGCCGGTGAAGGAGTAGAACGTCTCCGGGTCGTCCTGCTTGCCGCGGAAGCCGCCCGCGGTGCCGATACCGGGGAAGTCAACGGTACGGACGAACGTGCCGTCGGGCTCGTAGATCTTCACCTGGGTCCGGGCGTCCTTGAGGTACGAGGCGATCAGTTTGCCGCCGACGAGCGAGGTGCCGCGGAGCGTCTCCTCGGCCTGTGGGACGATCTCCTTCCAGTTGCCGCGATCGGGCTTGAGGGTGTCGATCGCGATGACGCGGCCGCGCGGGGCGCCGTTGTCGGTGTGGAAGTAGAAGACCGTGCCGATGTTCCCGATGAAGTCGTACGACGCGTCGAAGTCGCTGAGGAGTTCGACGACCTTCTTCTTCCCGATCGCGTATTCCGGGTCGCCCAGCGGGATGTAGAAGAGCCGGTTCCTCGGGTCGGTGCCCTGGCTGACGTGGATGATGAGGTACTTGCCGTCCTCGGTCACGTAGCCGCCGAAGCCCCACTCCTTCTGGTCCTGGCGCTCGTAGACGAGCACGTCCTCCTTCTGGTCCGTGCCGAGTTTGTGGAAGTAGAGTTTCTGGTAGTAGTTCTGGCCGGTGAGGGCCTCGCCCTCCTTGGGCTCGTCGTAGCGCGAGTAGAAGAAGCCGGAACCGTCCTTGGCCCACGAGGCGCCGGAGAACTTCACCCAGCGGATGACGTCGGGGAGGTCCTCGCCGGTGTCCACGTTGCGGACGCGCCAGGTGTTCCAGTCTGAGCCGGCCTCCGCGATGCCGTAGGCCAGGTACTTGCCGTCATCGGAGACGGCCATGCCGGAGAGCGCGACCGTCCCGTCCTCCGACAGCGTGTTGGGGTCCAGCAGCAGCCGCGGCTCGGACTGGAGAGTCTCGAGCACGTACCACGGCGACTGGTTCTGGAGGCCGTCATTGCGAGAGATGAAGTACCGGCCGCCTTCCTTGAAGGGGATGCCCCAGCGCTCGTAGTTCCAGAGTTCCGTCAGGCGCTGCCGGATCGCCTCACGCTGCGGGACAGCGGCGAGGTAGCCGAAGGTGATCTCGTTCTGGGCCTCGATCCAGGCGCGGGTCTCGGGGGAGTCGGGGTCCTCGAGCCAGCGGTAGGGGTCGGGGACCTTGACGCCGTGGTACTCATCGACGACGTCTCCGCGCGGAGCGGGCGGGTACTTGATCGCCGCGCCGCCGTGCTCGTCGGACGCGGCCGGAGGCTGGGCGGGCGAGGCGGCCAGGGCCGGCGAGGCCAAAGCCACGGTGGCGGCGAGCCAAACGGGGGCGAAACAGGGCGAAGCGCTTCGACGCAGCATCAACGTGCTCCCGGGGCGGTCGGCACGAACGCCGACCGGACCACCAAGTGTACCGGCGCGGGCCGTCGGGGTAGCATGCCCCCCACCCTGTCGCGCCGGCGCCGTCCCGGTAGCCGCCGCGCCCCGGCCGCCAAGCGGAGTTCGTCGTCCGTGTCCATCCGCGTGAAGCTCTTCGCCGCGGTCGTGCTCCCCCTGATCCTGCTGTGGGGGGCGTCACTGTGGATCAGTTTCCCGAAGTTACGCGATCAGGCGGTGCGCCAGATGACCGAGCGCCTGGCGCAGGAGGCGCAGTTCCGCGCCGCGAGGTTCGAGGGGGACCTGCAGATGCTGGCGCAGATCGCCAAGACGTGCGCCGGCGTGCTCGAAGCGAGGCCGGACGCGAGCGAGGCGGAACTGTACCGGCTGGTGACGCTCAACGTGTCGCAGCACGAACTGGTGTACGGGTCGTGCATCGCGTTCGAGCCGGGGTCGCGCCCCGGGTGGCCGCGGATCCACGCGCCGTACGCCTTCCGCGGACCGGAGGCGACCGATTCCTCGACGCCGATCCGGACGATCGACCTGGCGGCGGAGGCGTACGACTACTCCAGCGGGCGATGGGAGTGGTTCACCACGCCGCGCGAGACGCACAAGCCTGTTTGGACCGAGCCGTATTTCGACAAGGGCGCGGGCAACGTCGTCATGTGCACGTACTCCGTGCCGTTCTTCGTGAACGGGGCGTTCCGCGGGGTGGTCACGGTGGACGTGCGCCTCGATTCGCTCCAGAGCCGGCTGCGACCGGCCGTCGAGGCGGACACGGCGGTGGCGATCCTCAGCCGGCGCGGGACCTTCATCTCCTGGCCCGAGCCGGAGATGATCATGAACCGCACGATCTTCGACGTCGCGGCGGGCCCCCAGCCGCGTCCGGACATCGGCGAACTGGGGCGACGGATGATCGCCGGCGCCAGCGGAACCGAGCACATCGCGGGCAAGGACGGCACGCCGCTGCTGATCGCCTACGCGCCGATTCCGCACGCGGGGTGGTCGTATGGAGCGATCATCGACGAGCAAGCGGTGATGGCGCCGGTGTACGCCGAACTGCGCGGGCGCGTGGCCGTCGCGGGGACCGGCGTGCTGCTCGGGATCTTCATCGTGCTGGGCGTGTCGTGGTGGCTCACCCGGCCGGTGGAGCGGCTGGCGGGGGCGGTTGCGGCGCTGGGGCGGGGCGATCTGGACGTGCGCGTGCCGGAATCGGCGTCGCGGGATGAACTGGGGGAACTGTCGCGGGCGTTCAACCGCATGACGGCGCAACTCAAGGAGCACGTCGAGGCGCGGACGCGCGAGACCGCGGCCCGCCAGGCGGTCGAGAGCGAACTGCGGGTGGCGAGGGAGATCCAGACGTCGCTGCTGCCGCGCCGGTTCCCGCCGTTCCCCGGCCGCCCGGAGTTCGACCTGCACGCGCACGCGGCGACGGCGCGACAGGTCGGCGGGGACTTCTTCGACTTTTGGCTCGTCGGGGACGAGACGCTGGCGCTGGTGATCGCCGATGTTTCGGGCAAGGGGGTGCCCGCGGCCATGTTCATGGCCGTCACGCGCACGCTGCTGCGGAACCTGGCGATGACGTGCCGCACGCCGGCGGAGATCCTCGAGCGGGCCAACGCGATCCTGCTGCGCGACAACGAGCACGGGATGTTCGTCACCGTGTTCCTGGGGTTCTACGACACGTTCACCGGCCGCATCCGCTACGCAAACGCCGGGCACCCGGCGCCGCTGCTGGTCCGCGGCGGGGACGACGGCCGGCCCGCGAGCGTGGAGCGGTTCGGGACGGTGACGGGCACGGTGCTGGGGGCGATCGAGCGGCAGCGCTACACCGTGCAGGAAGGGACGCTCCAGCCCGGCGACCGGCTGGTCTTCTACACCGACGGGGTCACCGAGGCCCGCGGGCCGAACAAGTCGCTGTACGGGAGCAAGGCCCTCGCGGCGCTGCTGGCGGAGACGCCCGACGGCAGCGCCCGGGCGCTGTGCGAGCGCGTGGTGCAGACGATCACGGCGTACCAGAACGGCGAACTGGCCGACGACGCGACGGTGATGGTGCTCAAGCGGACGGGGGCGCTCGCCGCGGTCGGGGCCGCTACTGCACCATCCCTTTCGTCAGGCGCATGAACGCGGTCTCGAGGTTCACCGGCTCCTCGCCGAACTTGACGATGCGGTAGCCCTGGTTGATGAGCAGGTTGGGGATGTCGCTGACGTCCACCTTCGCGGCCGAGTCGAGCGTGACCTGGATGACGCGGGCGGTGCTGCCGCCGTTGTGAACCGTCGGCGTGGACTCGGTGACGGTCACCTTCTGCACGCCGCGGACGCGCTGGAGCAGAGCCGCGGCCTCGTCGGTGCGGGCGGCGACCGAGACGTTGACGACGTGGCCGAGTTTGGCGCGGGCGACGATCTGGTCGATCGTGCCGTTGAACAGCAGTTGGCCCCGCTCGATGATGCCCACGACGTTGCAGAGTTCGCCCAGTTCGTGCAGGATGTGCGACGAGATGATGATCGTCTTGCCCATCCGCTTGAGTTCTTTGAGCAACTCGCGGATCTCGATGCGGGCGCGCGGGTCCAGGCCGCTGGCGGGCTCGTCCATCAGCAGGACCTTGGGGTCGTGGAGCAGGACGCGGGCGATGCTGAGCCGCTGCTGCATGCCGCGGGAGAGCGAGTTGACCTCGGCCGTGGCCTTGTAGTTCAGGTCGGTGAGGTCCAGCACGTCCTGCACGACCTTCTTGCGCTGCTGGCCGTGGATGTTGTAGCAGGCGGCGAAGAACTCGAGGTACTCGGTGACGACCATGTCCTCGTAGGCGCCCATGA
>CALAFV010000349.1 GCA_937891445.1 uncultured Phycisphaerales bacterium
GGTGTTCGTCCCGGAGGCCTACTGGAAGATGTCCGTCAGAAGCAACTACCAGGGCTGCCGTACCTGTAACGGCGGCAACGGGACCTGCGACGAGACCCCGTATCTGAACGGCGACATCGAGTCTTGGATCGAGTACACCTTCCGCGCCAACGACCCCTGCCCCTTCCGCGGCTGCTTCGAAGGCCGCTGGCGGCAGCAGACCGACAATGGTGTCTACTCGGGCTACGTCACCGGCACGTTCGGCGTGGGCACCCACCGCTTCAACATCCATTGCCCCGAGGCCAGCGGCGACCGCAGTTGCGAGCGTTGCCTTGATGTCGAGTTCATCCCCCACGACAACGGCCACACCGGCACGTGGCGCATCGCCGTCGAGGCGGTCTTCCAGGGCTGGAGGGAGTCCGGCGAGCCGATCCCCGACAAAGTCCACTTCTCCCTCTCCGGCGATCTCTACGCCGAGGGCGATGTCAGCGGCCCTCGCTTCGATGGAGACTGGAAGTTCGCCGGCACGGCCGACGGCGTTCACATCGACTACTGCAACTGACAGGATGGGGGGCGGGGAGAGGCTGTCACACCCCCTGGCCGGCCCCGCGTCCCCTGGCGCGGGGCCGGTTTGTTTCTATCCGTCCGGCTGGTGAATTCCCGGGCTTACCCGTGGTTGTGTGACACACCAGTGTGCGAAACTGTGGATATCCGGAGAACTGTTGAGCGCGGCCGGTCGGCGCGGTAGGGTGCCGCCGCCCGGGCACGCTTGTGGGGGGCGGAGGGGGAAGGCAGAAGCATCACACCCCAACAGCAGAAGGAGTCACGCAATGATCAACGTCATTCTCGCCAGCGCCGCCCTTGCCGGTGCCGCTCTCAGCGGCGCCGCTCCCACGGCGACCCCCGAGGCCGTCGCCGCTCCGGCGATCGTCGCGGTCTCCGCGGCGGCCGAGGCCGGCCAGCCGCTCCCGGACCTGTCACGCGCCTGCGTCCAGGCCTTCAGCAAGAACATCTGCCAGAGCGAGTTCCACAGCTCCGCTCCTCAGTTCGGCACCTGCCCCCACACCCTCTGCCGCACGCTCTACGTTCCCCAGGCTGAATGGCGCATCCCGCTGGAGAGCAACCGTCAGAACTGCTACGCCTGCGCGGACCAGGACGCGAACATCGTCGGCAACTGCGACGAGACCCCCGGTCTCAACGGCACCATCGCCGTCTCCGGGCAGTACACCCTCCGCTTCCACGGCCCGTGCGCCTACCGCGGCTGCTTCGAGGGCCGCTGGGAACTGCACACCCAGGACGGCCGCGTCTACAAGGGCCGCGTGACCGGCACCCTCGGCGCCGGCAGCCACCGCTTCAACGGCCATTGCTGCAACACCAGCGCCGACCGCACCTGCGAGCGCTGCCTCGACGTGGAGTATGTCCCCTACGGGCACGCCGACGGCGGCAACTGGCGCATCGGTGTCGAAGCGACCTTCGAGGGCGTCGAGGTCACCTCGGGTACCCTCCCGGCGGACAAGATCCACTTCTCCCTCTCCGGCGACCTCCTTGCCCCGGGCGACGCCAACGCCCCCTTCATCGGCCACACCTTCGTGTGGATGTTCAACGGCACGGGCGACGGCGTCCACATCGACTACTGCAACTGACCCAGGTCCCCCGAGAGGCGGTCCAACCCGTGGCCGGCCCCGCGCAACCTGGGAGCGCGGGGCCGGCTTGTTCGTTCCCATCGCTCGCTGCGCCCAAGCGCCGCGCGTGCATGCCCCGCCCAACGAAAAACCCCGGGCACTCGCCCGGGGTCTTCGTTCGTGCCGTTCTGTCGGTCCGACGGATCAGCGCTTCGAGAACTGGAACCGCCGACGCGCGCCCGCCTGGCCGTACTTCTTCCGCTCCACGTCGCGGCTGTCGCGGGTCAGCATCCCGTGCTCGCGCAGCACGCTCTCGAGCGTCGGGTCATGCCCGCGCAGCGCCCGGGCGATGCCCAGTTTCACGGCGCCCGCCTGCCCCATGAACCCGCCCCCGGAGCAGCGCACCACCACGTCCATCTTCCCCAGCATCCCCGTCACCTTCAGCGGGCCGTAGCACTCGTTGCGGTCCCGCTCCTCCGTGAAGTACTCCTCCACGGTCTTGGTCTTCTTCCCCTGCAACTGGATCGTGATCGTCCCGTTGCCCCCCTGCGACGGGCGGATCCGCACGCGGGCGACCGCGGTCTTGCGACGCCCCGTGCCCCACCACCACCCGTGCTTGGGCTGCGCCGGCTCGCGCAGCGGCCGCGTGCTCTCGGCCGGCGCCTCGGCGGTCGCCGTGGGGGAAGTGGGAGCCATCGTCAGGCCGGAGAATGCGGGGTTGGAGATCTGGGTCTCAGCCATGTGTGTGTGCTCGCTTCTGAGCGGGGGCTTGGTGAGGGGCGGGGGGTGCGGGGTCAGATGCTCATCTCAACGGGCTGCTGCGCCTGGTGCGGGTGCTCGGCGCCCTCGTAGATCTTCAACTTGCTCAGCATCACGCGGCTGAGCCGGTTCTTCGGGAGCATCCGGCGCACCGCGTCGCGGATCAGCCGCTCCGGGCGCTGCTCGCGCACCTGCCCGTACGTCTGGGCCTTCAGCCCGCCGGGGTACCCGGTGTACCGCAGTTTCAGTTTCTGCTGCGCCTTGTTCCCCGTCAGGGCGACCTTCTTCGCGTTGGTCACGATCACGAAGTCCCCGCAGTCCACGTGCGGCGTGTAGTCCGGGCGGTGCTTGCCCATCAGCACCGTCGCGACCTCCGTGGCAAGCCGGCCCAGGGGGATGTCGGTCGCGTCAATGATGCGCCAGCCGCCGATGATCTCACCGGGCTTGGCGTAGTAGGTCTGGCGTCGCATGGAGAAACCTCGTGGTGACTCGGGGAGGGCCGTGCAACCAGCAGGCCCCGGGCGTCGGTCGCTTGGTCCGCGGCCTCCCGGGCCGGGCGGGCGACGGAACCTTCCTCTTCAGAAAGCCCGCCGCAGGGTTGTCGAAACTGGTCCGGGACTGCCGATGGCGGCATCCCCGGAGAGGGGAAGGGTACCCCGCGCGGCCGGTGAATCAAGGCACATCCCCCGGACCGGGCACGCGGCCGGATGGGGGCAAACCACCCCCCGCCGCGTGACGATGAGCCTTCCCGGCCCCGCCTCCCCCGTTCTCCCAGTCCTCTCCGTCCCCCCCGATCCCCTGCCCAATGATCCACCCATGACCGACGCGTCGATCCTCGTGGGCTACAAGCAGCCGGACGACTCCGAACCGGGGCTCCCGCCGCCCTCGCCGCTGGACCGTCGGCCGGCCCGGTGGTGGCTCTGGTTTCTGACCCTGATCGTCTTCGGGGCGATCGTCTTCCTCCAGCAGGCCACGCCCCAGGAGCGCCTCACGCCGCAGGAGCGCCAGGCCCTGGCCGTGGGCGACACGGTCGAACCCCCCGAGGCCAGCATGCTGGTGCTCCTGGGCAAGTTTCTCCTGGCCGCCGAGAAGTACACCCCCAACCAGCCGACATCCCCGTTCCTCGAAATGGCCGACCAGTTGGCCGGCGGCGAACGCGACCGCGCCCAGGCCGGCGCTGAAAGCGGAGATCAAAAAGAAGGTAAGCGGGAATCCATCGGCCCGCCCGCGGCGGACCGCTTCCGCGTCGCGGTGCTCGCGGGCGACGTCGTCGGGCCGGACGAGGCGCGCGAGCGTCTCCGCGAACTCGAGCAAGACCTGTCGCCGACCTCCCCGCTGCACGAGGACATCCGAACCGCGCTGACGATCTACGAGCAGGGGCCCGACGCCGTGGACCCGGCCAGGATCGACGCGCTGATCGACCGCCACGGCTGGTTCGGCCGCCTGCTGGCCTCCCACGGTCGCGACGACACCGACCCCTTCCGTGCCGCCGCGGTGGCCTCCGGCATGTCCGCGATGGTCTTCTTCGTCGTGTTCGGGTTCGGCCTCCTGCTCGCCGGCGCCGCGGGAGTGGTCCTGCTGATCATCGGGGCCGTGCTGGGCGCCGGCGGCAAGATCCGCTCGGCCACGGCCGGTTCGGTCGTGGCGCGCCAGGCCTCGGGCGTGTGGCTGGAGACCTTCGCCGTCTTCCTGCTGGGATTTCTCGCCCTGAAACTCGGCGGGGCCTACATCGCCTCCCGCGCGGCCCCCGGCGCGGTGTGGCCCATCTGGGTGCAACTGCTCGGGCAATGGTCGCTGGTGCTGCTGGTCCTCTGGCCGCTGGCGCGCGGGATGCGCTTCGACCAGTTCTGCAACGAGGTCGGCTGGCGTCGCGGCCGAGGGGTGCTCCACGAGATCGGCGCGGGCCTGGCCGCGTACATCGCGGCCCTCCCGATCTACGTCGCCGTCGCGATCACCGTCGCGATCCTCATGTGGGCGGTCAGGCAGATAACCGGCGCCGAGCCGCCGATGCCCGACAACCGCGTCTTCGAGATCTTCGAGAAGGGCACCCCGGCGATGACGGCCCTGCTCGCCTCGCTGGTCGTCATCTGGGCGCCGCTGGTCGAAGAGACGATCTTCCGCGGCGCGCTCTTCCGGGCCGTCCGCCCGCGAGCCGGCGCCGTCGGCGCCGCCCTGCTCACGGCGGCCATGTTCGCCCTCATGCACCAGTACGGCCTGCCGCAACTGATCGTGGTCGGCACGCTGGGGGTGATCTTCGCGTTGATGCGGGAATGGCGCGGCAGCCTCCTGCCGTCGATGACGGCGCACGCCGTGCACAACTTCATGGTGATGGTGATCCTGCTCGTGGTGATCCAGTTCGCGCGGGGGTAAAGGCGGATGCCAGGAAGGCAGCCAGTGACCGAGCCAGCGCGACACGACGACCCCGGGACGCCGCGCTGCGCGGCGGTGGTCACCGGCGATCCGCACGCCCTGATCACCACCGAATGGGTCCTGGCCAACGGCATCGGCGGGTTCGCGATGGGCACGGCCGCCGGCGTGCCGGCGCGGCGGTACCACGGCCTGCTGGTGGCGTCGCTGTCGCCGCCCGTGCGGCGCGTGGTGGCCTTCAGCGCCGTGGTGGACCGGCTTCTCCTCGATCCGGTTCCCGGCGGCGCGGGATCGCGCACGATCGACCTGGCGTCCTTCCGCTTCGCCTCATCCGACCCGGCCCACGCCGCGGCGGGCGTCCTGCACCCGTCCGGGCTCTGGAAACTGACCGCCTTCCAGCGCACGGCGACCGGCACGGTGTCGTGGACCTGGCGCGACGGTCCGGTCGAGGTCGTCCGCACGCTCCACCTCTACCACGGCCGCAACGCCGCGGCCCTTCGCTACACCGTGCGCGGGCACGATGGGCCCTGGCGTCTCGACGTGCGCCCGTTGGCCGCGCTGCGCGACTTCCACCACCTCATCGAGCGCGGCGAGGATGGGCTCTTCGATCTTGAGTCCTCATCGAATGCGGTGGCCCTGCGACGAGCCGCGTGGAAGGGCGGCCCGTGCCTGCGCCTGGCCGCGCCGCGGGGCTCCTTCACGGCCGACCCGCAGTGGTGGCGCTCGTTCCGCTACGACATGGAACTCGATCGCGGCATGAGCGGCGTGGAGGACCTCTTCTCGCCCGGCGTCTTTGTCCTCAGCGGCCGCGGGGCGTCGGGCGCTGCGCTGCTCGCCGCCGTGGATGAGGACCCGCTCGCGCTGCCGTCCCCGGAGGCCGACGAGAACGTGCGCCGCCGCCGCGTCGGCGCGATGATCGCCGCGGCGACGGACCAGATCCCCGAGCAGCGCGGCGACCTGCGCGAGGCCGCCGCCCATCTGGCCGCCGCGGCCGACGACTTCCTCGTCGCCCGCGTCGCGCCGGGCACGCGGCCTGCGTCCTCGCCGCCGGCCTCGACGGTCATCGCGGGCTACCCGTGGTTCGCCGACTGGGGGCGCGACAGCATGATCTCGCTCCCCGGCCTGTGCCTGGTCACCGGGCGGCACGCCGATGCGCTGCGGATTCTGCGCACCTTCGCCTCGCACCGGCGCGACGGCCTGATCCCCAACCGCTTCGACGACGACGCGGGCGAGCCGCACTACAACAGCGCGGATGCCCCGCTGTGGTTCCTGCACGCGGCGTGCGAGTACGTCCGCATCACCGGCGACCGCGCGGGCTTCGATGCGCACCTGCGCGACGCGTGCCTCGAAATCGTGGATGCGTATCGCCGCGGCACGCGGGTTCCCGGGCTCGGTGCGGCCGTCGGGATGGACCCGGATGACCACCTGATCGCCGCGGGGACGGAGACGACGCAACTGACGTGGATGGACGCCCAGCGCGACGGGGTCGTCTTCACGCCGCGGCACGGCAAGCCGGTGGAACTGTCGGCGCTGTGGTACCACGGGCTGCTGTCGCTGGCGGAGGTGCTCGAGGCCGGAGCGGCGGAGCAACGGCGGGTCGCGGATCTGCGCGAGTTGGCCGAGGCCGTGGGCGAGTCGTTCCGGCAGCGGTTCGTCCTCGAGGCGATGGGGTGGTGCGCGGACCGGCTTGAGCCGCCGCGGGGCGCGGGCGGGGCGTGGGAGCCGGTTGCGGAGATGCGGCCCAATCAGGTCTTCGCCGCGAGCCTGCGGCACAGCCCGCTGACGCCGGCGCAGCGCATCAGCATGATCGAGGCCGTGCGGGCGCGGCTGCTGACGCCGCACGGCCTGCGCACGCTCGACCCGGCTCACCCGGACTACCACGGCCGCTTCACGGGCGACCTGCGGGCGCGCGACGCCGCGTACCACACCGGGACGGCGTGGCCGTGGCTGCTGCCGGCGCTGGCCGAGGCGCAGATGCGAGCCGACGCGTTCTCGCCCGTGTCGCGGGCCGGGGCGCTGGTGCTGCTGGCGCCGCTGCTGTCGTGGGTCCGTCGCGAGGGGTGCGGGCACATCCACGAGGTCTTCGACGGCGACGACTCGCCCGACCGGCCGCAGCGGCCCGGCGGCTGCCCGGCGCAGGCGTGGTCGGCGGCCGAGGTGCTGCGCGTGCTGGTCATGGCCGGCGGCAGGGCCGCGGACGAACCATAAAAATGTGTGACCGTCGCGGCGGGGCCCGGGGGTCAGGCCCCGTGCTTCTTGCCGCAGCACCAGCCGTGGCGGCGCGCTTCGAGGTCGAGCACGGACCGGCCGGCCTCGAGCAGGCGGGCGGCGTCCTCGGCCGAGATCGATCCCTCGGCGACGTACGCCGCGATCTCGCGGCGCGACTGCTCACGGGCCCGCGCGACCAGGATCGACCGGATCATGGCCATGACGGTCGAGACCATCGCGAGCGTCACGCCGCCGACGATTCCCAGCACGGCGATCCACTCGCCCTGGATCCTCGTGCTCAGGATGCCGGACGCGGCGCTGGCGAGCGTCAACATGGAAACACTCCTTGGTGGGCGTCAGAAGTTCATGCCCAGTTTGTCCTTGATGGACTCGCCGGCGGCCATCAGCCGGGCCCCCTCCTCGGCGGACATGGAGCCCTCGGCGATGTACGCCGCGATCTCGCGCCGGCTCTGCTCGCGCTGCCTGGTCTGGGCGACCTTGCGCCAGCATTCGAAGCCGATGGCGATGATCGCCACGATGGAGCCTGGGATCGCGATCATCGCGATCGCGAGGAAGTTGTCGTTCGCGAGCAGGGCCATGGCGGTCTCCGCGGCGGGGGTGCGTGGCGGGGTCAACTGTCGGAGCGGTTGCCGGCGCGCATCAGGCGCTCGCCCTGCTCGGGCGAGAGGCTGCCTTCGGCGATGTACGCGGCGATCTCTCGCCGCGAACGCTCGCGGGCGAAGGTCTGGATGCAGGCGCGGATGGACTGGATCGCGATCCCCACCACGATGGACGCGGCGATGAGGAACGGGACAAAGACCTCTGCATCGAGGAACCGCTTGACCAGCAGGTCGGTGTCCATGGTCCGCCTCCTTCGCCCGATTGTAAGGAAAAGGTAGCCGCGCCTTTCGCCCCGGCCCGGCCCTTCCCGTCCGCACCGGCCGCGGGGCTGTTATGGTGGCGTTCCCCATGTCTTCGCCGTCCCCTGGTTCTCCGGACGTTCCGCCCGACCTGATCGACGCCATCCTCGCGGCGTACGCGGAGGGGTACTTCCCGATGGCCGATCCCCCCCGGCCGTCGCCGCGGCGCGGGGGGCCGCCGCGGCCGGGGCCGATCCGCTGGTACAACCCCGACCCCCGGGCGATCCTGCCGCTGGAGCCGGGCGGGTTCCACGTCTCGCGGTCGCTGCGCCGGACGATCCGGTCGGGGCGGTTTGCGCTGACCAGCGACACGGACTTCGAGGGGGTGATCCGGGCGTGCGCCGAGCCGCGGCCGGGGCGGGAGGAGTCGTGGATCGACGAGCGGATCATCTGGGCGTACACGGCGCTGCACCGGGCCGGGCATGCGCACTCGATCGAGGCGAGGCTGGCCGGGGCGGGGCCGGATGCGCCGTTGGTGGGGGGGATCTACGGCGTGCGGCTGGGGGCGGCGTTCTTCGCGGAGTCGAAGTTCTCGCGGCCGGAGATCGGGGGGACGGACGCCTCGAAAGTGTGCCTGGCGGCGCTGGTGGGGCACCTGCGGCGGCGCGGGTTCGAACTGCTGGACGTGCAGATCGCCAATCCGCACACGGAGCAGTTCGGCGTCGTGGAGATCCCGAGGCGGGAGTACCTGGAGCGGCTGCGCCGGGCGCTGGAGCGCGACCCGGGGTGGGGAGAGTTTCATGGGGGCGTGGTGGAGGGTGTGTAGGGGGCGAAGCAGCAAAGCACGAGCGCGCGGCGGTGGGGGTCAGTCCACCCAGGGGACTTCGGGGCCGCCGAAGTCGCGGCCGCGGAGGCCGGAGCGGGTCCAGCGGATGCGGCCGGTGACCTGTTCCTGCGATGCGCCGCTGAGGGTGGCGGGTTCGCTGCCGGTGGGGGCGTAGTTGAACGTGGTGGGAGAACTGCTGGTGGGGCTGTTGGGGCGGAAGCCGGGGTTGGCGTCGGCGGACTGGCGCAGCGCGGCGGCGCCGTCGGCGGCGAGGACGGGGACGCGGGCGACGTCGTAGGCGAAGAAGGCGACCTGCGGGCCGAAGTGGCGCTGGTAGCGGTCGAACATCATCGCCTTGTGCGCGGGGTGGCGGATCTCGTCGAGGCGGCGGAAGCCCAGGGGTGTGGCGGTGGGGACGGTGTAGACGGTGTGCGTCGATCCCTGCGCGATCGTGTTGATCGTGGGGTTGAGCAGGCGCGCATCGGGGGACCAGAAGCAGGGGGGGAGTTCGTAGGAGGAGCCGTAGCGCGGGCGCGAGCCGGCGCCGCCGCCGGGGGCGGAAGACTGGAGCGAGAGCAGTTGCCGGTCCTCGGGGGAGGCCCACCAGCGCTCGGGGAGGGAGGTGTCGAGGTAGTCGGCCAGGACGAGGTGGCTGTAGGAGATGTGGGGGAGCCAGCCGGTGACCAGCGGCATCGTGGGGTCGGCGCGCCGGCGGATGATCCAGACGGCCTGGTTCGCCGCGGCCTGCGCATCGCTGGCGGCGGAGGGGACGCCGGGGACGTACTGGACGCCCTCGCGCCAACTGAAGGTCCAGATGCGCTCGGCGTTGTCGGCGCCGTAGGCGCCCGTGCCGATCGCGAACGGGCGGAGGTTGGCGAGCGAGTCGCCGAGGCTGGCCTGGCGGCGCGACTCGGCCAGGCCGACGGCGACGGCCGCGATCAGCAGGGCGATCATCGCGATGATCGCGAGGGCTTCGTGAAGGACGAACGCGCCCTCCGCCCTCCATCCTCCGGACCCAGAGTTGAGGCACCACCGGTCGGAACGCACGGTCGGGACTCCCGGGTGGTGAAGCCGAGTTGCACTGCGACGTTACTCTAACTTCGAATACCGGTTATCCGGGGCCAGCGGAAATGCATCGGCGCTGCGGGATCGCGCTGGCGTGGTGTGAGGGGGTGCGGGTTGTGCGGGCGGGGGAGGGGCGGAGCGCGGG
>CALAFV010000350.1 GCA_937891445.1 uncultured Phycisphaerales bacterium
TCCATCCGCTCCAAGTTCCGCTCCGCCTCCTCCAGTTCGCTCTCGCGCTGCACGAGCACCGCCTGGGCCGCCGCCAGGTCGCTCCGCCTCACGGCCACCTGGGCCTTGGCGCTTGCCACGGCGTGAATCGCCCGCTGATGCGTCGCCGCCGCCTCGTCCCGCTGGGCCCGGAGAACGTCGGTCTGCATCCGGACCAGCGGCTGCCCCGCCTCGACGAACTCCCCTTCGTCAACGAGCACTTCCTCGACGCGTCCCGCCAGTTTCGCCGACGCGTTGATCTCGGTCGCCTCGATGCGTCCGTTGCCCACGACGAATCCGTCGGGCACTCCCTCCGGCTGCATCCACCACCACAGCGCCCCACCGAGAAGGGCCACGACAATCACGCCGATGATGAGTTTGTTCATGCGAGGGCACCGGGCGGCAACATGGCGCTATGGTACCCCACTGAGAGCCCTGGTCTCTCCCGGGGGTGCGCCGAGATGGCGCCGCGCACGTGCCTATGGACGGTGCGCCTCACCACCCAGTTGGCCGGCCGTCTGATCGGGGCAGCGCAACCACATTCCCGCGCTCCGGCCTCTGCCACCGTCGTCGGCGCCCGGCTCGCCCTCGTAATAGGGAGGCGCCTTCTCCCACGGATACCCGCCCGCCGCCAAGTCGAAGCCCAGTTGGAACAACTCCGACATGTACGTCGGGTCGAACGGCTCGTGCATTTCCGTGGTGAAGGTGGCCGGGATGTATGCCAGGTTGAAATCCACCCCGTCTCGCTGCGCCGCGAAGTAAATCCGGTACAGGTCGCCCAGCCCCTGCATCTGGATGAGTGAGGTGATCGCCCGCTGCGCGATCGACAGCGTCCGCCGGTCCACCTCCGCCCACTGCGGATCCAGCCGGGCGTTGCGGATGATGTACGCGCGGCGCGGGCGCTCGATCCCCTCATGCCTCGCCCACTCCCGCAACCGAACCGACGGCGGGTAGACGAACACCTGGGTCATCGCGCCCCCGTCCACGTGCATCTCCTGATACCGCTCGCCGTCGACCTCCACGTCGATCAGCACGGGCGGGAACGCCGCGGGGATCGAGGCCGAGGCGATCAGGATGCTCCGGACCAGTTGCAGACGCTCCGGGATGTCGCTCGCCGCGATCTCCCCGATGTTCCACAGCACCGCCCGCCGCGCATCCAGGTTCGTCGTCCCGACGATCAGCAGCCGGCCCTTGCGGTACTCCGCGGCGATCTCCTCCAGCATCCGCTCGTCGATGTACCGCTCCATCAACCGCCAGAGCGGCTTCGTGTCGGCCATCGCGTCGCAGAAGAGCGCCCCGAGCAGCAGCCCTCGCTTCTTGAGAATGTCGTCGGTGTCCGTGAGCGTGTACACCTCACGGAGCACCGCGTCGTACTCCGGGCCGAGGAACGCGAACGGCGCCATCAGCGCCCCCGTGCTGATCCCCGTAACCACCTTGAACGTCGGCCGGTCCCCCGCCACCGTCCACCCGCACAGAAGCCCGGCCCCAAACGCCCCATCGGCTCCGCCTCCCGAGAGGGCCAGGTAGTCCGCCGGCGGCAGCGGGCCGTGAAACCCCTCCGCCGCCAGTGCCGCTCGCTCGCGCCGAACGGACTCCACGATCGCCGCCTCGAACTCCGGGTTGATCGCCGCCCCCCACGTCCGCGCCGCCGGCGTAAGCCCCGGCACGACCGCCCGATCCTGAAGGTCCACCGGCACGGCGGGCCCGCGTGACGGACTGCACCCGCTCAAGGCGAACATCACGGCGGCGACCACACCGAGCACCCCGCCAACCTCGCGATGTGCCGGGGGTGACATAGCCATCCTCCTGATCACCGGCGAGGTTCTACCCGGGCCACGGTAGGTCGCTCAGCGCCCGACCGAATGAAGATTCAAGCCGAACCGCCCCAACGTGCGTAGCCGCCTGTGCTGGTGGTCGTTGCGAGTCCCGCGATCCCCCGTCCGGTCACTTCAGAAGAAGGCGCGGCGCACAACGCCGGCATCATGCCGGTTGTCCCAGTCGCTTCAAGAGGTCTTGAAGCGCGACCTTTGGGCCACCCCCCCTCCCAACGTGTTTGAGCCCGATTCTGGCGGCCTCGATGCTCTGGTCCCGGTTCCCCAAGTGCTCGTACATGCGAGCCAGGAGAAGGCAGGCTCGGGTTTGCGTCATCGGCTCCAACAGACCGAAGTTCCCGTTCTCAATATCCTTGGCATTCATCCGCGAGATCCGCAAGCGCAGTTGGAACGGCGACGAAGACTCATTCCCCGTACGTTCCTCACGTCCTGGCTGTAGAGCCTGCAGAACGGAACGCTGGTCACCGATTCAACGGGGACATCTCGGCCTTCCTGACGGCGTGGCTCCCGGTCGTTCAGGGTGGGTGCTGAGCCGCGCCAGCCGGCCCCCTGGCCGGCGCCGCTGGTCGCCCCGCGCCGCGTCGCCCGCCCGCAGCCGCTGAGCCGACGGCAAGAAGAACCTCAGGCCGCGGTCATGGCCCGCTCACCCGGCGCGGCCATGCTCCCGGTCCAGAAACAGGGCCGGCCGTACTCCCTTCTGGCGAACCCGGGGGCACGACCAGGCGAACGTGCATACACAGCCTCGTGGCTGTGACCCAGCGCGGCGCCCGCGGCCATGTGGGTGGTCGCGGGCGTCAGCGCCCCGGGGCAAGGCAAGGGCGGAGACCGCCATCGGGGGAGCGAGAGACGGGTCGGGCTGCCAGGGTGGCACCCCTCCGGCCCCCAAACCGGGCTGGGCGAACGCGACCGAGCGGCACGGAAGTTGCCCACGATCAGCCATGGCAAACGAACCGACTAAGACGTGGCTCATCGCCGCGTGGCCCGGCATGGGGAACGTCGCCATCATCGGCGCCGGGTACCTCGTCCAGGCTCTGGGGATGGAGGAGGTTGACCAACTCCCCGCGCGCGGGCACTTCGACATCGGCGAGGTCGAGGTGAAGGACGGGGTCGTCGTGGCCCCGGCGCTCCCGCGCGGCCGGTTCTTCCGCCGCCGCGAGGGCGGGCCGGGGTCGAACCTGATCGTCTTCATCGGCGAGGCACAGCCGGCGACCGACTCATGGGGGTACGCCCACGAACTGCTCACCCGCGCCAAGGACATGGGGGCGGAGC
>CALAFV010000351.1 GCA_937891445.1 uncultured Phycisphaerales bacterium
AGCGCGACGCGGGCGCGGCCGGAGTCGTGGATCGCGCGGACCTGGTCGGTGGTGCGGACGTCCTCAGTGACGTCGAAGTAGTGGACGCCGGCGTCGTTGGCGGCCTCGGCGAGGCCGGCGACGCAGTTGAAGGGGAGCATGCAGATGACGTACTGGTGGTCCTTGAGGGCGGCGCGGAGGGCGGCGCGGTCGGAGGCGTCCAGCGTGAGGGTGTTGAACTCGATCGGGAAGGGGAGCCGGGCCTTGAGGTTGGAGAGATTGGCGGCGGCCTGGCGGAGGTTGGACTCGTCGCGGTCGGCGAGGGTCACGCGATAGGCGCCCCGGCCGGCGGCCAGAAGGAGTTCAGCGACAGACTTGCCGACGCGGCCAGCGCCGAGGACGAGGACATTGGTCATCCGTAATCTCCCGAACAGATGGTGGAAGGGAGGCGATCGTAGCGGGCTTGTCAGGGGGGTGAGGGGTTCATCGGCCGCGGGGGCGGGGGCGTTCAGGGGGCGGCCATACTGTTCATCGCACAAACGGCGAGGGGGGCGAGGAAGGCGAGGCTCGCATGCACGGGAGACGGCGGTTGCGCGGCGCGGGGGCGGTGGCGGCGGGCGTCGTGGTCGGTACGGGCGCGGTGATGATGGTCCTGGGGGCGGCGGGGGCGGGGTGCGCCTCGACGAAGATCGCGCTCAAGGAGCGGTTCGGGTACGCGAAGCGCGAGCAACTCGTGGACAACGTGAAGGCGGCGCGGGACCAGCAGCAGGAGGCGAAGGAGCAGTTCGCCTCGGCGCTGGATGAGTTCCTCGCGGTCACGAACATGCGGGGGAACGTGGCGGACCTCGAGGCGCGGTATTCGCGGCTGAAGACGGCGTACGAGCGGAGCGAGCGGGAGGCGGAGGATGTGCGGCGGCGGATCCGGGATGTGGAGCGGGTCGCCGATGCGCTGTTCGCGGAGTGGAAGCGGGAGTTGGGGGAGTACGAGAGCGAAAGTCTGCGGCGGGCGAGCGAGCGGCAACTGGAAGAGACGCGGGTGCGGTACAACGGGCTGCTGCGGGCGATGAAGGATGCGGAGTCGAAGATGGCGCCGGTGCTGGCGGCGTTCAAGGATCAGGTGCTGTTCCTGAAGCACAACCTCAACGCGAGGGCGATCGCGAGCCTTCAGGGGACGGCGGCGGAGATTCAGGGGGATGTCGAGCGGCTGATCCGGGAGATGGAGGAGTCGATCGCGGAGGCGGATGCGTTTGTGCGGGAGATGGAGGCGGGGGCTGGGGCGGGGTGAGGCGGCGCTGGCGGGACGCGAGCAGGACATAGAGGGCAGCCAGCATTACCGCGGCCACGATCACGTCGTGGATGAGCGGGCCGGTGTTGATCACGGTTGTCCGCCCGTCGCCGTTTGCGAGGAGTTGCGGGAGGCGGGAGGACGCGTTGTGACTCGCGTACCACTCCTCGGGGCGGCGGGCGTAGAGGCGCTCGCTTGACCCTGGCTCTTGAAGAGCACCTTTCGGGGTGCGGGAGCGTGTCGGCTGCGCGCGAGGGACGGCGCCGTACGTCGCCTTGTGCCTACCTCGCGGCTTTCTTGCCGAGGACTTTGGCGATGTCGAAGTCGATGAAGTCGGCGTGGTGGAAGATCCAGGACTCGATGGTGCGCTCGACCTTGTCGCCCTCGTGGCTGTGGGTGGCGACGATGTGCATGACCTCGGGGGGGATGTTGTGCTTGTAGCAGAGGGCGACGCCGGAGAAGGGGTGGCGGAGCATGTCGCCGTAGTGGCCCTTGATGACGTTGCCGGCGGCGTCCTTGTCGAACTCGAGCATCTTGCCGACATCGGCCAGGAGGGAGCCGGCGATGAGGTGGTCGAGGTTGATGGGGATGCGGTCGCCGAAGACTTCCTTCAAGACGCCGGCGATGGCGATGCATTGCTTGCAGCAGGAGTTGAGGTGCTCGACGAAGCGGAGGTCGATCTTGCCGGCCAGGAGGGTGAAGGGGATGGCGCGGATCTCGTCGAAGGTCCACCCCTTGCCGCCGCAGCCGGTGGTGAGGGCCTCGTCCCAGACGGCGGCGACCTTGTCGCGCAGGGCGGCGTCGCGGATGTCCATGAGGTTGGGGAAGAGTTGGGCGATGTCGGCGGTGGTGTACTTGGGCATGGGGGGAGGATATTCAGGGCGGCGGTGAGGAGGGCGGGAGGGATGCCCGTGAGGGGCGCCGGCGGCGCACGCGGCAGGTCCGGGTCTTACGCCCACTCCCGATCGACGAGGACGACGGGCGCTCCCGAGTGGTCGCGCGGCCAGGCGTGGATTGCAAGCCAGGTGATCACGTTGATGCCGTCGGCATCGCACGGGTACTCAAAGCCGATGGAGAGAGAGGCGCGTTCGGCCGCTTCCCCGGCCTGGGCCTCGGTCTCGTGGTCGAGCGTGCGCCACTGGGGCGACTCCGGCAGGCGTCCAACACCGGCCTCGTCGCACCAGGCGCGGTCGAAGACGACGAGCCACGGGCCGTGAGCGCCGGGCGCCCGAGCGAGGATCAGGTCGGGGTCCGGGCCGTCGTCTTCATTCTCGGGCATCCACAGGAGAACATCGAGTTCCTCATGGCCGTCGCAGACGATATCGAAGACCGTGAAGGTCGGCTCGCCGTGGCCACAGAACTCACCTTTGAGAAGTTCCTGCGCCGACTGCGACGTGGCGGGCTCCCGGACACACCCCGTCAGGAAGGTGGGCGGCTGCGCGCCGGCGATGGGGGCTCGCTCGTTCGGCTTCAAGCGCGAAAACGGCGCTCTCTCGCCCGGCAGACAGAACTCGTGGTTCCCAAGTCTGAATCGGGCAGTGGTCATCACGCTTCTCCGGGGGGGAGCGGGCCGTCGTAGGCGTGGTTGACAGGGTCGATGCGGCGCATCGGTCTTTCGCGGGTCTGCTCCTCGACGACGTGGGCGACCAGGCCGGGGGTGCGGGCGATCATGAAGATGCCGTTGAAGACCTTGGGGTCCAGGCCGAGGTCGGCGAGGATCGCGCCGATCGCGCCGTCCACGTTGATCGGGAGGGGCTTGCCGGTGGCGGCGAAGGCACGCTCGACGGCGCGGGCTGCGGCGATGTGGGAGAAGGCGGAAACTGAGGACGACGGGTGGTTGGCGCCGCCTTCATTTCCACTTTCCACTTTGCGCTGTCCACTTTCGGCTCCGCCGCCGAGCCCCGCTTGCTCCGCCAACTCGAAGAGCCGCTTCGTCCGCGGATCCTTCGTGTGGATGCGATGGCCGAAACCGGAGATTCTCGCGCCGGTGGCCTTGATCTCAGCGACGAGGGCCGTTGCGGCGGCGTCGAGGGTGATCTTGTCGCGCTGGGCGCGGGCGATGAGGTCGGCGAGGGTGCGGGCGCAGTCTTCGATCGCGCCGCCGTGGTGGCGGTTGATCGACATGATGCCGGCGGCGACGCTGGCGCTCAGCGACGCGCCGGTGCTGGCGACGGTGCGGGCGGCCAGGACGCTGGGGGGCGTTGCGCCGTGGTCGATGCTGGAGACGAGGATGGCGTCCATGAGGCGGCCGATGCGCTCGTCGGGGAGGCGGCCGGTGAGGATGAGGTAGACGGCGGCGCCGAAGGAGACCTTGCCCATGAGGTCCGCGATGTCGTGGCCGCGGACGGCGACGCGGTTGGGGCGGATCTCGGTGATGGCGGTGGTCCAGACGGCCTTGCGCTCGGCCTCGGACATGAGGGACCGGCTGCCGCGGGAGCGCAGCAGCGAGGCGGCGGCTTCGGGGAGTTCGCCGAAGGAGTCGGCGACGATCGCGCCGGCCTCGCGGAGGGCGGCGACCTTGCCGGCGTGGGTGCCGCGGTTGCCCTCGATGATCGCGCCGGCGTGGCTGAAGCGGGTGCCCTCGCGGGCGGCCTTGCCGCCGATGTAGGCGATGACGGGCTTGGTGATCTTGCCGGCCTTCATGAGGTCGGCGAGGTCCTCTTCCTGCGAGCCGCCGATCTCGCCGAAGACGACGATGGCGTCGGTCTGCGGGTCGGCCTCGAACTTGAGGGCGACGTCGGGGATGCGCAGGCCGAGGACGGCGTCACCGCCGATGTGGACGATGGTGGAGATGCGGACGCCGGCCTGGCCGAGGTAGTAGCCGGTGCTGGAGGCCATGCCGCCGGAGCGGGAGATGATTCCGACGCCGGTGGGGCGCGGGGGCTTGAACCACTCGCGGGCGGACTCGGCGCGGCCGCCGATCATGCCGACGACGGCGCGACCGGGGGACATGACGCCGAGGGTGTTGGGGCCGACGAACTCCGCGTCGTGCGCGCGGGCGGCGGCGGCGATCTCCATGGCATCCCAGACGGGGACGCGGTCGGCGACGAGGACGACGAGTTTGACGCCGGCTTCGATGGCCTCGATGGCGGCGGGCTTGACCATCGGAGCGGGGACGAAGAGGACGGAGATGTCCACACCGCCGAGGGCGTCAACGGCTTCGCGGCAGGTGTTGAAGACGGGGACGCCGAGGACTTCCTGGCCGGCTTTGCCGGGGGTGACGCCGCCGACGACCTGCGTGCCGTAGTCCTTCATCAGGCGCGTGCGGGCCATGCCTTCGCGGCCGGTGATGCCCTGGACGATGACTCTCTTGGTTTCGTCGATGAGGATTGACATGGTGTGAAGTCGAAAGTGGAAAGTGGAAAATGGAAAGTGGAAATGCTCAGTTCTTGGGCGTGGCGCGCTTACGGGGCGTTGCTTTGCGGCTTCGCAGGATCATGGCGTTCGTGATCGCGAGGAGTTCTTCGGTCTCGGCGAGAAGTGGGTCGAGGCGCTCGGGCTTGATCCAGCCGCGGCGTGAGATGAGCCGCAGCCAGAAGCGGGACTCGCTCAGTTCCTTCGCGGTGATCGAGAGCGTCTTGATGAAGTCCTTCCGGGTGATCGCCTGATCCGCTTCGAAGGTGTTCGCGCCGACGGATGTGCCGCACCCGGAGATCTGATCGGTAACCCGGCGGAACCGGCGCTGGCCTGCGAGGGACTCGGCCACATCGAGCATCCGGTCGGCGTAACTCTCGACCCGGGCAAGAAGATCGGCCTTGAGTCGTCCCACGCCTCACCTCACTCCTGGTGCTGCCGGATTTCCACTTTCCATTCTCCACTTTCCACTTTCGAGGGCATCCAGCCCCGGGATCTCGAGTTCGACGAAGACGCCGTCGATGCCGATGCGGCGGCATTCGACTTCGCAGGCGATGAACTCGCTGTCTTTGCCGGCGAGTTCCTCAGGGGGGAGGGTTGGTTCGGGGCGGCCGCCGGCGTCGTGGAGGAGGCCGGAGGAGCGGGCGATGACGGCGGGGGCGATGTCGCGCCAGCGAGCGGCGTCGATCCAGACGCGGCCGCCGCGGATGGGGAAACTGGCGGCGGAGGGGGAGCCGACGAACGCGGGGCGGCGGAGTTGGGACGGGGGGCGCGGCTGCCAGCGCTTGCCGCCGGCTTCGGCAACGAGCGTGGCGAAGCGGGCGGCGATCTTCTTTGGCGGATCGGTCTTCTTGTACCCCTCGACGGTTGCGGGAAGGTCGCGGCAGGAGTCCTGGAGGATCTCGACGGCGCGGTCCTCACTGTTACCGCCGAGGCGGATGACGGCGGGGATGTCGAGATTCACTTCCCAGAAGGCTTTGGCGAGGCCGTAGGCGGACCAGAACTGCTCCTGGCTGGCGACGCCGGAGCCGGAGCCGAAGTAGCCCACAAGTCCGGGTTGGCTGAGGATGATGCGGGCGGCGCGGTAGACCTTGGCGGCGGAGGGGTTGCCGCTGGTGTCGGTGAAGTTGGCGATGGTGAAGCCTTCGGCGGTGATGGCGTCCATGGACATCATGGAGCCCCCCCCTCCCGCTCCATGAAAGCCGATCAGACCCTTCGACCCCGGCGCGGGCTCGGTGGCGAGTTGGGCGAAGTAGAACGTGCCGCGGTGGTCGGCCTGCTCGGCGGCGTAGGCGATGCGCTCCAGCGCCGTGGGTGGGTGGTCGAGTTCGCGGGCGATGTCGATGCCGAGGTCGGGGTGGCGGCTGGCGGCGTAGTCGTCGATGGTGATGCGGCAGTCGGCGGCGAGGATGCGGCCGTCGCGCGTGACGACAAGCGGGTTGACCTCGACGGAACGGGCTTCGTTGGCACGGGCGACGTCGAAGACGGTGCGGGCGGCGCGGGCGAGATCGGCGGCGCGGGGGCCGGCGGGGGCGAAGATGCGCTCCAGTTCTGCCTGGTCGGGGCCCTTGATGACGTCGCAGGGGACGCGGTGGACCTGACGGGCTCGCTCCTCGACGCCGGAGCCGCCGCTGAGGGAGATGAGCAGGACGGGGGCGCGGAGTTTGTCGTCGATGCTGAGGGAGACGAAGAACTCGCCGCCGGGGGCGATGTCGAGTTTTTCCTCGACGAGGACCTGCTCGACGGGGAACTGGCCGACGCGCATGGCGAGCATGCGCTGGGCGTGGGCGCGGGTCTCGTCGGGCGTCGAGGCGAAGGCGACGCCGCCGATGGCGGCGCGGCCGGTGGTCCAGGCCTGGATCTTGACGACGACGGCCGCGGCTCCTTCGGAGAGGAGGCGTTTGGCGGCGTCGGCGGCCTCGTGCGGCGTTGAGGCGGGGGAGCCGCGGGGGACGGGAAGACCGGCCTTGGCGAGGAGGGCTTTGCCTTGGTATTCGTGGAGTCGGGCCATGGGGCTCCTGCGGGGAGAGCGGGGAGCCCGATGCTACCCGAGGGGATCGCGGGGGGACAAACGAGGGGCGGTTTGAGCGGGGGAGGGAGGGAAGATGGGAAGACCGCTCACTTGGTTCGCGGCTCGTCGGCGGAGCGTCAGTCGGGCCAGATGCCTTCGAAGACGTCCTCGGCGGGGCCGGTCATGAGGATGTGGCCGGTGGGGTCGTCCCAGCGGATGCGGAGGTCGCCGCCGGGGAGGTGGACGAGGACATCGCGGTCGAAGCGGCCGGTGCGGATGCCGGCGGCGACAACGGCGCAGGCGCCGGTGCCGCAGGCCTGGGTGAGGCCGGCGCCGCGCTCCCAGGTGCGCATCGTCGTTTCGGCGCGGCCCTGGGGAGCGGCGATGTGGACGTTGATGCGCTGGGGGAAGGCGGGGTGCTTCTCGAGGGCAGGGCCGATGCGCGCCAGGTCGTAGCCGCGGACGGCCTCGGGCGTGAGGGGGTGGTTGCCGTCGGTGAAGATGACGGCGTGGGGGTTGCCCATCGAGACGAAGGTGGCGACGAAGCAGCGGTTCATCGCCTCGACGCCGTAGTGGTTGTCGCGGGCGTCCCAGGCGAGGAGGTCCTGACGGACGGGGATGCGGTCGAGCGCGAAGATCGGCTCGCCCATGTCAACGGTGGCCTCGGTGAGTTTGCCGCCGTGGACGCGGTAGGTGATCGGGAGGACGCCGCGGCCGGTCTGGATGCGCATGGGGCTGGCGCGGACGCCGAGGCGGTCGTGGGCGAACTTGGCGACGCAGCGGACGCCGTTGCCGCACATCTCGGACTCGCTGCCGTCGGCGTTGAACATGCGCATGCGGACGTCGGCATCCGCGCCGTCGCGCGGGGGGGCGACGAGGATGACGCCGTCGGAGCCGATGCCGCGGTGGCGGTCGCTCATGCGGCGGATCAGGTCGCGGCCGGTTTCGCCCTCGAAGCGGCGCTCGAGCGCGGGATCGCTGACCACGTCGATGTAGACGTAGTCGTTGGCGATGCCGTGCATCTTGACGAACTTGATCACGCGCGGCTCCGAGAACGGGGGAACGAACGTTACCAGGGCTGGAACATCCCGATGATGATTGACACCAGGAGAACCGCGAGGGCGGTCCGCTTGATGCGGCGCACGGCCCGGTCGATCGGCAGACCGTCGATCGGCTGGCCGACGAGGCGGTCGAGGCGGCGCTGGCGGTCGGCGATGGAGCCGTGACGCCACGTGAACTTGTCGCGCGGGATGTGGTTGAGGCGGGCGACGGACTCGAGCGCGCCGGCCATGGCGGCGACGGCGGGCTCGGTGATCGTGCGGCCGGGGGCGCTGAGGTGCTGGGCGGCGAAGGCATCGGCCTGCCACTCGAAGCGGCGGCTGGCGTAGCCGAAGAGGATCAGCACGGCGCCGAGGGTGCCGACGGCGAGGAGGACCTCGGCGGCGACGAACTGGCGGTCGGGGAGCCGCTCGATCAGCGGGGCGAACCAGCCGGCGATCACCGAGGCGGCGCTGAAGCCCGCGAAGAGGACGCACGCGAGCCAGGGCATGTGGTGGTGGCGGACGTGGGCGAGTTCGTGGGCCATGACGGCCTCGACCTCGTCGTCGGGGAGGGAATCGAGAAGGGCGTCGGTGAGCAGGACGTAGCGGACGGGGCCGACGAGGCCCATGACCGCGCCGTTGACCATGGAGCCGTTGGTCCGCCAGACGAGCAGGTCGCGGACGCCGACGCGCGTCTGGCCGCACATGGCGAGCAGGCGGTCGCGGACGGGGCCAGCGCCGAGCGGGGTGGTGTCCCAGACCAGGCGCATCAGCAGCGGGCCGAGAAGGAAGACGGCGGCGACGCCGACGAGTTGGCCGCCGGTGGCAACCCACTGGCGCACGGCGGGGCGGGCGAGCCACTGCCAGTCGAGGGGCGCGCCGTCGGCCCAGCCCAAGACTCGCTCGAAGGATTCGATCCAGGCGAGCAGCAGGAGCATCGGCACGGCCGTGCCGAGGAGGCTGTGGCGGACGTTGGACCAGACGTAGACGGCGCGCGAGGGGATGGGATAGACCGGAGCGCCGCGCTCGAGTTGGCGGATCTGGACGTGCTCGCGGAGGCCGCGGTCAATCGGGTAGAAGGACCACCAGGTTGAGGTGATGACGAGCACGGCGGGCGTGACGGCCAGGATCTCGTCCACGAGGACGAGGTCGCCGACGACGCCGCGGACGACGGCGAGCCAACCGAAGAGCAGGACGTTCGCGGCGTGCAGGCCGACGGCGGCGAAGCGGGCGGCGGCGATGATGCGGTCGGCCGCGGTGATCGCGCCGAGCGAGCCGCGGTCCATGGAGCGGCGGGCCAGGAGCACCGCGAGGTGCGTGACGGCGGCGAGGGCGAACGTCGGAGCGAGGCTCAGGACCGTCGCCTGACCGGGGGTGAGCGCGAAGACGCCCCCTGACCCGAGGGAGTTGGTCACGAGCATCACCGCGAAGAGGAGGATCACCCAGAACTGCAACGTTCACGCGTCCT
>CALAFV010000352.1 GCA_937891445.1 uncultured Phycisphaerales bacterium
CCTGGCACCGGAAGATGTCGAAGCCGTCCGCCGGCCACCCCAGTCGCTCCAACTCGCGGCCGATGATCTCCGCCCACGCGGGCGCATGCCGCGTGTACAGCCGGTCCAGCCGCGTCCCCACGTACTCCAACTCGCACTCCAGCGGCAGCCCCCGTCCCACTTCGGTCGCCGCCGGGCCGGGCCCGCCCGGGCTGTACGGCGTCGCCGTCACCCACGCCCGTGCGGTCGCGGGGTCCGTCCACCCCCGCGGCACCAGCAGGTCCATCACCGCCGTCTCGGTCGGCTCATGGAACGGCACCGAGCATCCGTGCGGCGGCCGCGCCGACCCGCCCGGGAAGTTCAGCGCCAGGTTCCGCCACACCACCGACACCTCGCTGCTGCGCCCCAGCCCCTCCAGCCGCAGAAACTCGCGCACCGTCCCATCCGGCGCGGCGACCCGCTCGATCGCCGGCACCGGCGAACTGCACGCCTCCTCGATCAGGTCGCACGCGTTGAGCATCACCCCCGGCGCCCCCTCCGGCGGGCACGTCGAGCCGCCCCACGTCCGCCCCGAGGCGTAGATCCCCACCACGGCCCCCTCGCGCAGCCGCCGCACACCCAGCCGCCCGCGCACCGACAGGCAGTCGTGCTCGCCGCTGGGCCGCTGGTGGAAGACGACGCAGTTCAGCAGGCACCGCACCGTCACGCCCCAGACGGCCGCGTTGGCCTTGTACGCCGTCCGCCGCAGTTTCTTGAGCGACGACTCCTCGGGACGCAGCGCCGACAGCATGGCGTCCAGCGTCTCGCGGTCCCCCGCGTGCTCGCCGATCAGCCGCTGGTAGTCCGCGTACGCCTCCTCCGCCTCCCGGACCAGCGCCGCGGCGGCCCCGCGTGCGCGGGCCGACTGGAGGAACCGCTCCATCGCCCCCGCCTTGGGGATGATCCGACCGGCCCGCAGCGGGTCGTCGCTCGACGCGATCGTGTGCACCTGCCACGCCAGCGCCGCGTCCAGGTCGAGGCACCGGCGCAGGTCCGCGGCCCGGTCAACGCTCCCCCCGACCGCGTTCAGGACCCCCGCCGTCGCGCTGCGCAGGCGACCGAGGACCCGCTGAGCCTCCGCCTCGAAGCCGCCGCTGTCCCCCAGTTTGCCCGCCTTGCCATTGCCGCGGCGGGTCCGCGGCGGGACGACCGGCGTCGGCTGGGATGCGACAGGGGCTGAGGGCGTGTGGGGCGTCACGGGCCAGAGGCTACGAAAACGGGCTGGGGTGCTGCAAGGGGCATCGCAATGTAGCACGGCCGAAGCATTTGCACAATGACTTGCACAAAAGACTTGCACCGCCCCCCGGTTCCCGGTACGTTGAGCGGCGGCGCGGCCGCGGGGCCGCGGAAGCCCTCCTCTCTCTCCGCGCCGGAGCACGAGCCCAGGCCACTCACGCTCTCAGCCCCGCGGCCGCACCAACCCGCACCCCCACCCCGGACTGTGTTCCCTTTGTTTCAGGAGGCACCATGAAGTACCACCCCCGCGCCCTCTGTCCCGCTGCCGCGCTGCTGCTCGCAGCCGGCGCCGCCCATGCCCAGACCGAGCTGTACGTTGCGCAGTACCAGTTCAACAACGCCCGCATGATGGCCATGGGCCTCGACGGCTCCTCCCCGCGCGAACTGTTCGCGATGGCCCCCGCCCAGTGGCTCCCGCTGGGCATGTCGCTGTGGAACGACCAGTTCATCTGGATGGACTCCGGCAGCGGCAGCGAGATCATGCGGGCCGGCCTCGACGGCTCGGGGTACACCGTCCTGGCGACCCCGCCCGGCTTCTGCCGCGGGGCCTCGCTCGACGCCCAGGGCCGCATCTACTTCGGCTCCAACCAGCACATCATGCGCGTGGACGCCGACGGCTTGAACCTGGTCACGCTCTACACCGCCCCCTCCGGCAGCCCCGTCGGCGCGCCGCACGTGGACGCGACCAACGGCCACGTCTACTTCGGCGCCGACAACGCCATCTGGCGCATGGACCTGGACGGCTCGAACCTCAAACTCGTGGTCCGTGGCGTCAGCAACCCCTTCGCCGTCGCCGTGGACCTCACCGGCGGGCACGTCGGCCACATCTACTGGGTTGACGGCGATCTGGGCACCGACTTCGTCGGCCGGGCCAACCTCGACGACACCGGCTACACCGTGCTGGTCGATAACTCGCCCAACGTCATCCAGTCCGGCAGTTACACCGACCTGCTGGTGGACCCCGTCGGCGGCAAGATCTACTGGGCCGACGACATCGCCGCCCAGGTCTTCAGCGCCGACCTCGACGGCCAGAACCGCACGCCGATCTACACCGCCCCCGCGGGCGCTGCGCCGGGCGGCCTGGTGCTCAGCACCGGCCCGGTCATCCAGCCGATCCAGGACTGCGACGGCAACGGCATTCCCGACAGCGTGGACATCGCCAACGGCGCCCCGGACTGCGACAACAACGGCATCCTCGACTCCTGCCAGGTCGATCCCTGCCCGCAGCGGACCTACCTCATCGATCAAGGCTCCGACTGGGCCGACACCCTCGGCCGCGCCGTGGGCGACGCCAGCAGGTGGGAGGTCTTCCAGCCCTTCGACGTGCCGGGTGGTCAGACCTGGGTCATCTCCGGCATGGAGGTGGACGGATACAACGCCAACTACGCCGACGGTTCGGGCATCACGGCGCAGGTCTTCCGCGACAACGGCAGCGGCGAGTTGCCGGACGAGTCGGAGGTCCTCGCGACCACGACGGTTCACCTGCGCTTCGGCCACAGGATCGAGAACTGGGTCTACTCGCCGCTGAGCGTCACGCTCCCCGAAGGGCGCTACTGGCTGCACCTGAAGGCCAACAACGCGCCGACGTTCTCCGCGTCGATCAACCACGGTTTCTTCGGCCTGCAGTCCCGGTCCCGCGGCTCCAGCGGGAACTTCACGACTTTCCAGCGGCCCATCGCCCTGCGCCTGATCCAGGGGACCGCGTGCCCCGCCGACTGGGACGGCAGCGGCACGGTCAACTCGACCGACATCTCCGCCTTCCTGACGGCCTGGCTCGACAGCCTCAACAACCAGGACCTCAACGCCGACTTCGACGGCAACGGCACGGTCAACTCCTCCGACATCAGCGCCTTCCTGACCGCCTGGCTCCAGGCCGTCACCGACGGCTGCTGAGCACGGATCCCCGCCCGCCCCGCTGCCCCGGGGCGGCGTGATCGCGGCGACGCCCGTCGCGAGCGCACCGACGCTCGCGGCGGGCGTTGTGCTTTGGGAAGGAGGGATTACTTCGCGGCGGAGGGGGCCGCGCCGTCGCCGGCCGCGGCGCCCTCGGCGGGCGGCGGGCGGTCGTCCTGCCGCATGGAGAGGACGTACTCGAAGCCGCAGACCGGGTACCGCACGTCGAGCCGGTAGACCTTGAAGCACTCCGGGTCCCAGCCGCGGCACTCGCAGGTCCACTCCAGCAGTTCGATGTAGCGGGGCATCTCGGCGATGCGGCAGCAGTTGATCCCGGTGCCGATCCGCCGCACGGTGCCGACCTGGTCGATGCGGTCGGTGTCGCGCGAGCGGTCGTTGGGGAGCGCGAAGCCGCGGACGGTCGTGTTGTAGAAACTCAGTTCCGGGTCTCGGCCGCTCCACACCTCCGGGTGCAGGATGAGGTCGATGATCAGCCGCTGCGCGGGGATCTCGGGCGAGTGCATGAGCGCGGCGGCGTTGCCGGGCTCCTTGGCGTAGCGGTTGAGCAGGGCCGGGATGTACTGGCCGAAGATCAGGTCTCGCTCGGCGCCGGCCCCCAGGTCCTCGCCGACCATCTGCAGCGCGGTGCACGGGCCGTTGCGGACGACCTTGAAGGGCGGCGGGTCGCCGCGGCCGAACTGCGGGAGCAGTTCCGCGGGGGTCTCGTCGTCGCCGATGGGGCGGCCGTCGATCGTCTGGTAGGGGCAGTCGGCCGTTTCGCCGTGGCGGTCGAAGCAGACGATGGTGAGCGGGACGGTGGGGCGGAGGCGGCGGACGCCGATGACGCCCTGGATGCTGACGACGTCGTACCGCTCGGGGTTGGGGCAGGGGTGGATGAAGGCGCTGTCGAAGACGGACTGGCACTCGACGCCGCGGAGGTTGGCCATGCCGCGGTAGACCATCTGGCGGCTGGCGGCTTCGAAGCGTTCGCGGGCCTCGGGGAGCCAGGCGCTGGCGATGGCGTCCAGGGCGTGGCGGCCGCCGAGGTCGTGCTGGAGGAAGTTCTCGAAGGCGGTGACGGCGTCGTCGAAGATGCGGATGCCGGCGGGGTCGCCGGAGCGGGCGCGGGCGCCGCGGCTGAGGCGGCGGAGGGACTCGACGCCGGGCATGTAGTAGACGACCGCGAGGGGGTCGCGCTTGCCCATGGCGGTGAGGAAGCGGCTGGCGATGTCCTTGTTGACGCCGGCGGCCTTGATGAGATCGGATGATGTTCGGACAGGGGTGCGAAGGGAGGCAAGATAGGCCTCCCCGGCGGAGGCGAGGAGGCGGCCGACGGCGGCGGCGCGCTCGCCGATGGTGGGCGCGGGGGCCGCGGGGAGCGTCGGTTGCGAGAGTCTCGGCATGTGGGGGAGTCTACTCGAAGTTCGTCCGGGGTCCAAGTGCTTCGCAATGAGAAATGGCAGCGAGCGCCTTGCGTTCGATGGCCGATGGTGGCATACTCGCCGCCGGATGGGTGTCGGGGCGGGGTTCTGTCGCCGCCGTCGGCGGAGGAGAGGCTGTCATGAAGAGCCGGATCAGGACGCGGGGCGCGGACAGCGCCGGGCACCATCGACATCGCCGCGGCCTGATCCTGATCGCGGGGGCGGCGGCGGGGCTGTGGGGCGTGGGGAACGAGGCGGGGAACGGGATCGCCGGCGGGCGGGCGCGCGGGGCGGCCTGGAGCGGGACGGCACAGAGTTGGGTGGGCCTTCACCCCACGCACGCGGCCGAAATGACGCAGAGCCTGGCTGACGAGCCTTCAGAACAACACGCTGGATGCGGACTTCACCGGGGACAACACGGTGAACTCCACGGACATCAGCGCGTTCCTGACGGCGTGGCTCCAGGCCGTGCAGAGCGGGTGCTGAGCGAAGTGTGTGAACGGCCCGGCGCGGATCGCGCCGGGCCGTGCCGGGTGTTGTGAGCGGGGGTGGGGGGCATGGGGATGGGGGAGGATCGCGCGGCGGTGTCGGCTGCGAGCGCTGCGTGGTCTTCGTTGTTCCGGGACTCGCGGCCGCACAGGGGCGTGGGCGCAAACGAGGAGCCAGACATGTCGGACGGGGCTCAGACCCGGGCGGGGCATGGGGCGAGCGGGCATCATCGTCACCGTCACCATCATGCGAGGCTGCTGCTGGCGGCCGGGGCGGCGCTGGGGCTGATGGGCACGCAGGCGCTGGCCCAGCAGTGGACGGCGATCAACCTGCACCCGGCGGGTGCGACCAGTTCGGTCGCCGAGGACGTCGAGGGGGTGGTGCAGATCGGGACGCTGGACGTTGACCAGAAGGCGGTGGTGTGGCGGAGTTCGGCGTGGTCGGTCCGGTCGCTGAATCCCGGGGCCAACTTCAGGTCCACCGGCCGCGCGATCGACGGCGGGCAGCAGGTGGGGCAGGCGGGTGCGCTCACGAGCCCCGGCCGCGCGGCGTTGTGGAACGGGACGGCACAGAGTTGGGTTGATCTGCACCCGTACCACGTCCCCGACATGGGCATCACGCTGGCGTACACCAAGCACGGGTCGACGGTCGGGGGCATCTACAGCGTCGCGGGCGGGCCGATATTCCAACTGGGCAAGCCGTGCATCTGGACCGACGGGACGCCGGAGTCGTGGGTGAGCCTGCTGCCGGCGGGGTACACGTACGGCGAGGTGCTGGGGATCTTCGGGAACCAGCAGGTCGGCAGCACCAACGACGAGTTCCTCGGGAAGGCCGCGATGTGGCACGGGACCGCGGAGTCGTTCGTGGACCTGAACCCGCCGGAGGCGTTCGCCTCGGTCGCGGCGTGCACGGACGGGACGCACCAGTACGGCGCCGTCGGGGTTCTCGCTCCCGTGCCCGGGATCTTTGCGGCGCGCTGGAGCGGGACGGCGAGTTCGTGGGAGGACATGGGGCAGCCCGAGGGGTGGTTCGGCGGCATCTACGCCGTGCACGGTGGGTGGAAGGCGGGGTCGATCCAGTCGCCGGAGGGGACGGAGGAGCGCGCCATGGTCTGGACGGGGGGGCCGGGGTCGTACGTCGATCTGCACGACGCGCTGCCGGCCGGCGCGTACTCGATGTCGGTGGCCTTCGGCATCTGGCGGCACATGGAGTCGGGGACGACGTACGTGGTCGGCTCGGCGACCAACGCGGAGACGCTGAACACCGAGGCGATGATGTGGGTGACGGGGCCCGGGGTGAACCTGATCACCAGCGCCCTGGCGCCGGCGGACTGCAGCACCGCGCCGGGGGACACGATGGTCTACACCGCGCGTGTGATCAACGCGGGCGAGGATGCCGCGGGGTCCGTGACGCTGACGGTGGAACTGCCGCCGGCGAGCGTCGCGACCTTCGCGGGCTCGTCGCCGGCGCCGTCGTCGGTGTCGCCGACGCACGTGACGATCGACCTGGGCTCGCTGGCGGGCGTGGGCGGGTATGCCGACGTGACGGTGAACCTGACGGCGGTGCAGGCGGGCGCGGTGGCGGAACTGGGCTTTGTCGCGACGGCGGCGGGGGAGGTGCACGCGGAGAACAACGCCGCGACCGCCGCGTCGCAGATCACGCCGACGCCGCCGTCGCAGGCGGTGGCGACGGCGGTGTTCTCGACGGATCCGTCGCTGGACAACTCGCTGATCCCCGGCCTGGACGGGGTGCGGTTCACGGGGTTCGGCACCGTGGCGGCGAGCCCGTCGGGGGCGTGGTGGGCGGTGATGGCGGGGTCGGACCTGCCGCAGACGCATCGGAACATGGTGCTGCGCACGCCGACGGGCGGGACGCCGGTCGTGGTGGCGCAGTACGGTGTGACGGAGACGTCCAACGGGTTCCTCAATGACCTGCTCCCGGCGGTCGAGGTCAACGACAGCGGTCTGGTCGCGTTCAGCGCGGGCGACGACGGGCCGATTCCGGGGCGCTTCGTGGGGACCACGGACGGGACGACGCTGACCGAGGTCGCGCGGACCGGCGAGCCGATCCCGGCGCTGCCGGGCGAGCGGTACGACACGTTGCTCGGCGGTTCGCCGAACCTTCTGGCCGACGGCACGGTCGCGTTCCGGACGGTGACCGATTGGGGCAACCAGGTGTTCCTGTCCGCCAACGGCTCGGTCGTGCTGGCGCAGACCTTCGTGACGGTGCCCGACGGCGCGGACTGGCCGCTGGTCGAACTTGACGACGAGATCTTCAACCGCGGCGGGTGCCAGGTGGACGCGACCGGCGAGCACTTCATCTACACGGGCCGGCTGGCGACCGGGAGCGACGCGGACGACCGCGTGGTCGTGGCCGACGGGACCGTCGTGCTCCAGGAGGGGGCGCCGATCCCGGGGATGTCCTCGCCGATGGGCGAATGGGTGAACTTCACGATGGGCCCGTCCGGCGTGTGGATGGTGCGCGCGGTGACGGTGGACACCCAGACCTGCGTGGTGATGGGGCAGGGGACGACGATCACGCGGGTGTTCAAGCAGGGCGACCCGATCCACGCCGGGGCCACGGAGGTGTGGGCGCCCGATCCGGTGGCGGGGTCGTTCTTCGCCTACGCGGCGGATGCGGCCGGAAACTTCATCGTCGGCAGCACGACGGATCACGCCAGCGACTTCCGCGACGCGGTGCTCGTGTACAACGATGAGGTCGTCCTGGCGCGGGAGAGCGACCCGGTGGACCTGGACGGCAACGGCGTCTTCGACGACGGCGTGTACATCCACTCCTTCGATGGCCAGCCGGCGTTCGTCAGCGGCGGCGTGCTGATCCGCGTGTCGCTGCGCGACGAGGCCGCGGCGCTGTGCGAGGCCAACGACGAGGTCGTGGGCCAGGCGATCGTGCTGCTGCCGCTGCCCGGCGGCGCGTGCCCGGTGGACTGGAACGGCGATGGGAGCGTGAACTCCACGGACATCAGCGCGTTCCTGACCGGGTGGCTGACGAGCCTGCAGAACGGGACGCTGGACGCGGACTTCAACGGCGACAACGTCGTGAACTCCACTGATATCAGCGCGTTCCTGACCGCGTGGCTCCAGGCCGTGCAGAACGGGTGCTGATCCCCGTACGGTTCTCCGGCGGCAGGGGGCGGCGCGGCGAGGGCCGCGCCGGG
>CALAFV010000353.1 GCA_937891445.1 uncultured Phycisphaerales bacterium
CGGAGATGTCGGTCGAGTTGACCGTGCCGCTGCCGTCCCAGTCCGCCGGGCAGGAGACGCCGCCGTCGATCTGGAAGACGTAGGCGGCGCCGGGGCCGGCGCCGCTGCCGGGGCCGGCCGCCATGGCGCCGATCACGACCGTGTCGCCGCCGAAGGCGATGGAGATGCCGAAGCCGTCGTGCGCATCGGTCTCGGGGGCGGCGAACTCGGCCACCTGAACGGGCGCGTTGCGGTTGGTGATGTCGAAGATGTAGACGGAGCCGGCATCTCCGCCGAGCGTGTCGTCGTAGACGGCGCCGACGACGGCGTAGTTGCCGACGATGCCGACCGCGCTGCCCAGCCCGGTGTGCTGGGCATCGTCGAACGCGAGCATCTTGGAGAGTTGCTGGCCGGTGTTGGCGTCAAAGAGGTACGCCGAGCCCGAGCCGTTCCCCAGATCGTCGGTCAGGAAGGCGCCGACGATGGCCAGGTCGCCGTACAGGCCGACGGCAGTGCCGAAGGCGTCATATTCCCAGCCGTCCATGGGCTCGAACTTGCGGACCAGGACCGGGGCGGCGGGGTCGGAGATGTCGTAGAGGAACGCGGCGCCGGTGGGCATGTTGTCGTTGTTCGGGGCGAAGGCGCCGCCGATGAGAGCGCGGTCGCCGTCGATGGAGATAGAGATCCCGAAGTTGGAGAGGGGCGTGAGGTCCGGGGGCACGAAGGAAGTGACGAAGTCGGGGTTGGTCGGGTCGGAGATGTTGTAAACGTACACGCGGCCGACGTAGAAGTCCTGGAAGGGGCAGCCGATGAAGAGGTAGTCGCCGTAGAAGGCGAAGGACTGGCCGAGTTGCGCGCCGGCCTCCGGGTGGGGCGCGGTGATCTTGGCGAGTTGCTGGCCGGTGGCGATATCGAAGAGGTACGCGGCGCCGCAGCCGGTCACGGGGACGTCGTTCGATGGCGCGCCGACGGCGACGATGCCGTCGCCCACGGCGCTGCTGAAGCCGAATGCCATGTTGGCGTGGCCGTCGGACGGCACGAGTTTGTGAAGTTGCTGGCCGGTGGCGATGTCGAAGAGATAGGCCGCGCCGCAGTCGCTGCCGCCGTCGTCGTCGCGGGTAGCGCCGACGCAGGCGATGTTGCCGCGGAGCGAGCAGAAGAAGCCGAAGTTGTCGAGGACTTCGCCGTCCGCGGGGTAGAGCGCGCGGACGTAGGTCTGGGGCTGCGCGCTGGCCGGGAGCGTCGGCACGAGCAGGGCGGCGAGGCCGAGAGCGGCTGCCGCGCTAACGGGGGGAGGAGTTCGCATTACGGGTCTTCTCCTGGCAAGTGGTCCAACCGGGTGACAGGCCGCTGCGGGCCGCAACGGGGTCCAACCTACCTGAGATCCGTCGTCTCGTCAATAGTCTTGAGACTTTTTCTGAGACTTGTCCCAGACGAGGGCTCTGGTATGCTGTGATTGCACATGGAGGTTTCGTGAACCCGCCGGCACCGACCAAAACCGAACAACCCCCTCGCGTCGCCGTCTCGTTCGAGCGCGAGGCGGACGGCGTGGCGCGCGACCTGCGGGCGGCCCTGGCGGCGCTGATCGAGCGGCTGCGGCCCCCCGTGACACGGGCGGCGGACCTGCGCCGGGCGCTGAACCTCGGTCAGAAGGTGAGTTGGGGGCTGTTCACGGCGGCGACGAACCCGGACGTGCGGGCGCTGCCGGCGCTGATGCCGGGGCGGCGCGGGATGGAGCGGTTCCTGGAGGCGGCGGCCAGCAACGGCGTCGGGTCCGACGCGATCGGGAGGGTGCGCACGGCGTTCGCCCGTTTCGAGGAGACCGTTGCCCGGCTGGCGGGGGACCGCGACGCCTTCCAGTCCATGATGACGGAACTGGGCGGAGCCGACAGGGGCGACGCGGACGAAGGCCCGGCGCCCGGCGCCGACCCGATCAGGCACAAGCGGGCGGCGTTCCGGTCCAACACGGTGTTGTGGGGGCGGCAGGTGCGCGTGGCGTGCGGGACCTACATCCTGCACCCCAGCGAGCGGCCGGGGCTGCTGGACATGGTGTTCCTGCGGGGGATGATCGGCCTGCGGCGGACCCGGCGCGGCGTGCCGCTGCACATGCTCGTGCGAGTCTTGCGCGAGTCGCACCCCGGCGACCCCGAGCAGCCCAGCCCGATGGAGCCGCTGGACCCCACGCAGGCGGACCCGGACTCGGTGCGGCTGCTGCCGGAGTTCTGCTCGCGGCCGACGCCCCAGTTCCGGATCCACACGCAGCGCCCCGGGTACCGGTGCCACGAGTTGGTGGGCGACGCGCTCGGAGTCCCGGGCGAGGTCACGTACTTCACCGGGGAGACCTGCCGCGGAGCATGCCCCGTGCCCGGGAGCGTTCCGGGGGCAATCGTGGCGATGACGAAGACGATGGACGTGCCGACCGGGGTCTTCGTGGGGGACATGCTGATCCACAGGAGCGTGTGGGGCCTCCGTCCGCCCGATGTCCGGGTGCTCGCGTACAACCTCGACCTCGAGGAGATGGACCCGGATCAACTGCCCGTGACGGAACGGGTTGAGTACCTCGGGGACGGGGTCGAGGCCGCGAGGACGCCGCTGATCCCCCGGTACGCCGAGATGCTGTCGTACGCGATGGACCGGATGGGGTGGAACGGGACGGAGTTCCGGGTCTTCCGCTGCCGCGCGGACTACCCGGTGTTGCACTCGCGTGTCCAGATGACGCTGCGGTGATGGGTCCCGCGGCGCCGGCCGCGCGGCGGCGAAACACACGTCTGTCCAAAAAAACAGCGGCGGGTCGTCATGGACCCGGCGCTGTCATGATGTCCCGGAGGACACCGTTGTGAACGTGTGCTGGCCCGCGTTGGCGCGGGGAGGTCAGCAGCCGTTGGTGACGGCCTCGAGCCAGGCGGTGAGGAAGGCGCTGATGTCGGTGGAGTTGACCGCCTGGTTGCCGTCGAAGTCGGCGTCGAGGTTGCTCTGGGTCACGCTGGCGAGCCAGGTGGTGAGGAACGCGCTGATGTCGGTGGAGTTGACCGTGCCGCTGCCGTCCCAGTCCGCGGGGCAGGTGGGTGCCGTGTCATCGGGGAGCGTGGCGACGTAGCCGTAGTAGCGGTTCTCGCTCATGACATAGGCCCAGCCGGCGATGACGCGGCCGTCGTTGCTCGTGTAGGTCTCGCGGAGCCGCACATCTTCGGGGATGATGACGCCCGCGTCGGCGAGGATGTCGCGCAGCGAGCGGAAGCCGTCGGCCTGCGTCCAGACGAACGCCTCCCACGTGCCGACGCCGCCGTCGTTGAAGTGCCCGACGATCGTGTTGCCGTCGGCCGAGCAGTCCATCGCGTAGATCGAGGCGTTGGGGCGGCCGGGGATCGTGCCCAGGTCCACGACGCCGGTGTCGGCGGTCCAGCGGAAACTATGGTTCGCGAAGCCGCCGCTGGGGTTGAAGGCCGGGCCGGAGCCGACGACGACGGAGCCGTCGGCGCTGACCGCGGTGGCCTCGAGCCCGCCGTTCCACGGGTTGGGCATCGGCGGCAGTTCGAAGGGGACCGTTCCGCCGTCGGGCCAGACCGAGCCGCGGGGGTAGATCACCTCCGGGGGCTCCTCCGGGTCCTCGAAGACGTACAGCGACGAGCCGTAGCCGACGACGGTCGAACCATCGTCGGAGACGCCGTTGATGCCCGAGAAGATCACATCGGGCTCGCCGAGGCAGTGCAGCGCCACGAAGCCGCCGTCACGCGTCCAGCGCCACCCCTGCTGATACGGGTCGCCGAAGTTCCGGCCGCTGCTCCCGACGACGACGGAGCCGTCGGCGGTGATGCCGGTCGCGTAATGGATGTTCCCCGCGGGGAGTCCCCAGATCTCCACGAGTTCGCCGTCTTCGGCGTACCAGACGAAGGCGGACGTCGACGCCAACGGGCCGCCGCCGAGGTAACCGGCGACCACCGTGCCGTCGGCGTTGAGCGCGAGGCCGTTGATGGTCTGACCGTACGGATCGATGATGTCCTGGCGCGAGTTGTCGCGGAGGTCGAGCACGTACGTGAACGGGGTCGTCGGCCGCGGGACGGAGTTCTGGAGCGAGACGAGCACCCGCGTGCCGTCGGCGCTGACGTCCTGCACGACGGAGTAGTCGAACCCCTCGTCCGGCGTGATCAGCCGGAAACTGGCCTGCCCGAAGGCGGCGCCGGCGCACGAGAGGAGGGCGGCGGCACACGTACACATCCGAATCCTCATACCCAGACTCCTCGAAGCCCCCCTGCCGGCTCAATGTACAGCCGGTCGGCCAGACCGCAAGATTTTCGTTACAATTTTTCTTGTAATCTTTCCTGCACGAAATATCTTGAAATACGCCCCGATCCTCTCGAATCCCGTACACTGGGGGGGCGAGGGGGTGGGGCGGCGGGCCAGCCCTGCCCCTCTGGCTCACCAGCAGTTCGATCATGCCCCCATCCACGTCCGAGCCTTCCCCTCCGACCCCAGCCCTGAGCCCGACGGCCTTTGAGGCCGAGGCCGAAAGCGTGCTGCGATCGCTCCAGCCCGCCCTAGCGAGCATCATCGAGTACCTGCGGCCGGCGGTGATGCGGCCGGCCGACCTGCAGAAACGCCTGGGGCTGGACAACAAACTGAGTTGGAGCCTCTACCACGCGGCGACGGCCCGGGATCCCCGGGCGGTGGCGGCGATGCTCCCCGGCCGGCGGGCGATGCAGCGGTTCTTCGCCGCGGCGGCGGAGCGGGGCGTTCCGGCGGAGATGATCGAGCGGGCGTCCCGGGCGTTCGACGACTTCGAGGCGTCGGTGGCCCGGCACGCCGGCAGCCGCGATGCGTTCCAGACCATGCTCGCGGAGTGGTCGGGGGAAGCGGTGGACCCGGGCGCGGCGTTCCCGGCGTCGTCGGGCGCCGACCACAAGCAGAAGCGGGCCGCGTTCCGGGCCGTCTCGCTGCTGTGGGGCCGGCAGGCAAGGGTGGGGTGCGGCATCCAGATCCTGCACCCCGGAGACGCGGAGGACGGGGCGCTCGACAGCGTGCTCATCCGTGGCATGGTCGGCCTTCGGCGCACGCGCCGGTCGGTGCCGCTGCACATCACGACGCATCACTGGCGTGCGTCGCCGCCTACCCCTCCCCCCCACTCCCAACTTCCGCAACTCGAGACGCCTCCGCCACCACCGCCGCAACGACCACGGCGCGAGCCGCTGGACCCGCGCATCACGGACCTGGATTCGCTGTGGCTGCTTCCGGATTTCTGCTCGCGTCCGCTGCCGGAGTTCCGGATGCGCGTGACGCGCGAGGGGTACCGGAGCCACGAACTCGTGAGCGACGGGCTCGGCGCTTCGGCCGAGATCACGTACTTCACCGGCGAGGGTCGGCGCGGGGACGCGGCGCGGCCCGAGCGAGGTCGGCCGACGTGGTTCAGCAAGGCGGTGGACATGCCGCTGGAGGTCCTGATCCAGGACATCTTCATCCACCGCACGCTCTGGGACACGACGCCGCCGCAGGTGCACGTCTACGCGTATCCGCTGGACGGCTCGCTGGAGTTCCGCGACGCGGATCTGCTGCCGCTGAGCGAGTCGGCGGAGTATCTGGGCATGGGGATCGACGCGGCGCGGACGCCCGTTGTGCCGCGGTATGCGGACCTGCTGACGTTCGCGATGAACCGCATGGGGTGGAAGGAAGATGAGTTCCGCGTCTTCCGCTGCCGCGTGGATTACCCCCTGTTGTACTCGCGCGTGCGGATGTCGCTGGGGTAAGCCCGGCGACGCCCCTTGCACCGGGGCTCAGTTCTCACAGAAGTGTGCCTGATCAAAAGCAACGCCGCCGCCTCGCGAGGCGCGGGGCGGCGGCGGTGGTGATCGGAGAAGACAGAGGCTCAGCAGCCGTTGGTCACGGCGTCGAGCCAGGCGGTGAGGAACGCGCTGATGTCGGTGGAGTTGACCTGGCCGTCGCCGTTGAAGTCGGCGTTGAGGTTGCCCTGGTTCAGGCTGTCGAGCCAGGAGGTGAGGAAGGCGGAGATGTCCGT
>CALAFV010000354.1 GCA_937891445.1 uncultured Phycisphaerales bacterium
CGCGGGCGTCCGGGCGGCGCCGAGCAGAAGCAAAGGCAGGGCGAGGATGGGGATCAGCCGCCGGACCATGTCGTCTCCTGGCCGTAACGCAGCAGCCACAGGCGCATGATGGCGGTCTCGGTGGCGCTGATCTGCTCGAAGATGTGCGTGGCTCGCCGGCGTGCGGCGGCGAGGTCGTCCATGATCCGCTTGACGGCGGGGGCGCGGGAGGGCTGCTCACCGGCGACGACGAAGGACATGAGTTCGGCCAGCGAGATCTGCTCGGCGGCCCAGGCCTGGACGGGGCCGGAGGCGAGGGCGGCGCGGCCGGCGCGGCGGCTCTCGACGCGGTCGAGCGGGATCGGTGCGTGGGGGTTGGGGAGGAAGGAGTCGGCGACGGGACGGAGTTCGTTCCACAGGTCGCGCACTTCCGTGGCGGGCTCGTAGGCGGAGAGGTCGGTCGCCCCGGGGTCGGTCTGCTCGGGGAGGCCGTAGGCGGTGCGGATCATCAGGGCGACGTCGTCCACGCCGCCGGTGGCGCCGCCGGCGGCGATGAGTTGGCTGAGGCGGACGACCAGGGCGCGGCGGGCGGCGAACATCCACTCGGGGTCCGTGGGACTTGGGAGCGACGTGCCCACGGCCTGCTCGATCATGTCGGAGATGGTGCGGATGCGCGGGGCCTTGGGGAGCGTTTCGAGCAGGGCGTTGACGATGACGGCCTCACGGGCGTGGCGGAGGACAACGTTCTGGGCGGCGGTGCGGACCTCGACGGGGGAGGCGAAGCACGCGGCGTCCACGAGGGTTTCGGCGTCGGCGGGGCCGAGTCCGCCGCCGATCCGTTCCAGTTCGGCGAGGCGCTCGAGGCGGAGTTGGCGGTTCTGGCCGGCGGCGAGGAAGGCGGCGGCCCACTGACCGTCGGTGGAAACCTGCGGGCGGAGGACGGAACCTGTGTCCCGCGGAAGGAGGGTGATGCGGGAAAGGGCGCGCTCGGCGGTGCGCTCCGCGGCGGCGGTGAGGGCGTCGGCATCGGCGTTGTTGCCGGACCAGAGGGCGCGGGCGGCGCGGTTGAGGGCGGCGGCGTGGGCGGCGGCGGCAAGGTGGTGGAGGTGAGATGTCGGGGGATCGCGCTGGAGCAACGCGGAGGCGGCGGCGACCCAGCGCTGCGCGGTGGAGTCGCGGGCGGCGCCTTCGGCGATCGACCAGGCGGCGGCGTACTCGGCGCGGAGGCGCTCGCGCTCGGGGAAACCGGCGGCCCAGGGGAGGACCATCGCCTGCGTGACACCCTCGGCGGAGGAGCCGGAGGCCATCGCGGTGGTGAGGACGTTGAGGTCGCCGCTGGAGATCCGGGCGTCGCGGAACCAGTCCACGAGCCTGGCGCGGGCGGGCCCGCCGCGGCGCCAGCGGATCTCGACGGCCAGAAGCCCGATGGCGTCGTAGACGCGGCGGTCGGCGTCGGGCTCGGCGGCGACCATGATGCGCTCAAGGCCGTCGATGAGGAGGCGCTCCTGTGCATCCTGGTCGGCGTTGAGGGCACGTACGGCTTCGATCCAGCGTGCGACGGGTGCGCTGCCGTCGGAGGCGTCGCGCAGCGGTGGGCCGGGGAGCGCCGGCGCGCCGGCCGCGGGGAGGATGAGTTTCTCCGGGAGGCGAGCGAGGGCGGCCGTGGCGCCGGCCTCGAAGGTGGGGTCGCGCCGGGGGCGCTCGGGGCCAAGGGCGCGGACCAGAGTGCGTTCGATGCGCGAGGCGAGTTCGGCGGGGAGGTCTCGCTCGCGTGTGAGACGCAGGAGCGTGCCGGCGGCCCAAGCGGCGGGCCAGACCTGCTGCGGGGCGATGCCGTCGTCGCCAGCGAGCGGGGCGGCGAGGCGGGCGAGGGCATCGACGGCGGCGGCGGAGATCTCGGGCCAGGGCGCTGCGGCGTAGATGAACTCGACGGTGGCGTCGGATGATGCACGGAGTTGTGCGACATCGAGGCGGCACCACCAGCCGGCGATCCACTCGGTAGCGGCGGTGAAGGTGGTAAGGGCGTCGTTGTCGCCGCCGTCGTCGCTGCGGAGCGCGGCGGCGCTGGCGCGCAGGGCGCGGAGGGCCGCGGCGGCGTCCTTGAAGCGCGGGGCGGAGGGCTGAGGCGCGGACTCGGGCGCGGCCGTGGGCGCCGCGGTGGTGGTGGTCGATGGGGGAGCGGGTATTGATGTGGGCGCGGGGGAGGGAGCGG
>CALAFV010000355.1 GCA_937891445.1 uncultured Phycisphaerales bacterium
GCACGCATCTGCGCGCGAGCCGGCGGGCCCATCACACGCCGCGATCGCGGCAAGTCCCAACCAGATACCGGAGATGTGTATGACCAGCCGCCTTCCGACGTCGGCCACTCTCACCGCCGCCGCACTGCTCGCTGCTTGTGGCCTCGCCCACGCCGGCGAGCCCGTTCTCGAGGTCATCTACACCAAGATCCCCACGCACCCGACCTCGATCGTCCCCGGCGCCCGGGACCTCGCCGGCAACCCGGTCGAGACCCGCTTCCGTGCCTTCGAGGACTTCATCCTCTCCCCGGACGGCTCCCGCTGGGCCCTCCGCGGCCGCAACCAACTCGGCACCGACCTGGAGACGATGGTCCTCATGGGCTCCGGCACCTCCGGCGACATGTTCCTCCAGGAGGGCCACCCGGTGCCCGGCGCCACCGCTCCCACCGAACTTGTGGACTTCTTCGGCTCCGGCTTCGGCCGCTTCAACGACCTCAACCAGTTCGCCCTCTCCCTCCGCACCCGCGGCGGCGCCAGCGCCACCGCCCAGAAGATCGTCGTCTGGGACGGCGCGAACTTCTCCATCCCCTTCCAGCAGGGTTCGCTCCTCGTCGGCCTGATCGATGTCGCCACCAACCCCAGCGGCGACGAGACCTTCGGCAACTCGGTGGGCTCCATCCACCTGCTCAACGACGGCCGCATCGGCTCGCAGGACAGCACCATCGGCAACATCCACACCTCCCGCCGACCTGCCCTCTTCTATGACAACGTCGCCTTTATGCAGGCCAACGTCACCACCGTCGCCGACCTGGACGGCATCGGCATCGTCACGCTGGACGGCTTCACCGGCAACGGCTTCTACACCAGCCCCGACGGCGCCCAGTACGTCGCCCTGGCCAGCATCGTCGCCGACGCCAGCATCGATGATGTGCTGGTCAACGAGGGCCGCGTCGTCATCCAGCAGGGCTTCCCCGTCGCCCCCGGTCACCCCGCCATCGTCAACACCATCGTCACCGCCTTTGTCACCAGCAACGGTGACTGGTACGCCCGCGGCACCATCGCCGGCGGCGGCGTCTGGGCCGTCCGCAACGGCGAGGTCCTCGCCGCCACCGGCGACCCCATCCTCCCCGGCTCCACCGAGCATTGGGGCAGCACCTTCCTCGCCCTGACCGCCAACCGCAACGGCGACTGGGTCCTCATCGGCACCACCGACAACCCCGACCCCGGCCGCGACACCGTCGCCGTCCTCAACGGCGAAATGATCATCGCTCGCGAGGGCGACGGCGTTGACCTCGACGGCAACGGCATCCTCGACGACGACGTCTTCATCGGCCGCGGCAACAACACCCTCTCCGCCTTCGAGCCCGACGACGTCGCCATCTCACCCGACCGCACCGTCTACTTCATCGCCAACATCCGCGACGGCGCCGGCAACGACCTCAACTCCGATCCGGCCTTCGGCGCCCCGCAGGCCCTCCTGCGCCTGGTCCTCGGCGGCGGCGAGCCCCCCTGCCCCGCGGACTGGGACGGCAACGGCACGGTCAACTCCACCGACATCAGCGCGTTCCTGACGGCCTGGCTCGACAGCCTCAACAACCAGGACCTCAACGCCGACTTCGACGGCAACGGTACCGTCAACTCCTCCGACATCAGCGCCTTCCTGACAGCCTGGCTCGACGCCGTGCAGAACGGCTGCTGATCCCGCGGCCCGCCACGCCACGCACCCCTCAGACCCCGGGGCCCCGCCCCGGGGTCTTTTTTCTGCGCAAGGCAGATTCCTTGGCCCGCTCCCCCGCTCCCTCCGCATTGACCTTCTGGGGGAGCAGTGGGGGGGTATCGATTCAGGAGAGTCCCCGATGGCGTTACGCCTGCGTGCATCCGTTTCCCCGATCCCCTTCATCGCGGCCGCCGCGGCCATCGCCGCCGCCACGCCCGCGCTCGCCCAGAACGACCGCATCCGCGACGTTCCCACCGCCTGGGCGTACCTCTACGGCGCCACCAGCGCCCAGATCGCCGACGTGATCGCCGACGGCTACCGCCCCTTCGCGATCGAACGCGCCGGCAGCGGGTACGACACCGTCTTCGTCCACAACTCCGGCGATTACCAGATGCAGGGGGCCTCCGTCGTCTACGGCCTCACCCCCACCGGGCTGGAAAACTACCTGAACACCAACAACCGCCGCATCCTCGACCTGGAGGTCTACGACAGTTCCGGCACGACCCTGATGACCGCCATCACCGTCCCCAACAGCGGCGGCACCGCCACCCCCGCGTGGGGCTACGTCTACAACACCAACTTCGCCTCCATCGTCTCCTGGATGAACTCCAACCCCTCCCTCCGCCTCATCGACCTCGACGTCTACACCATCGGCGGCACGCAGTACTACAGCGCCGTCGCCGTGCACAACAGCGGCTCCAACGCCCAGGGCTGGTGGTACTACAGCGGCATCACCCCGCAGCAGATCAACACCGAACTGACCAACAACGACGCCCGCCTGGTCTCCCTTGCGGTCGTCAGCCCGGGCACGCTCCTCAACCCCCCGACGTTCGCGTGCGTCATGGTCTCCTCCAACCCCGGCGCCGGGTGGTGGTACTACGGCCTCTCGACGGCCCAGATCGCCGACCTCCTCGAGCACAACGGCGCCCGCATCACCTGCCTCAGACGCTACACCAACTTCCTCGGCCAGACCGTCTGGGCCGTCGCCATGGTTGACAACGTCAACGCCCAGACCCGCCGCATGCGCCAGTACATGGCCGAGCGCGTCACCACCGGCTCCTACGGCTTCATGCTCAAGCGGGTCGGCGGCCCCGTCCTCGCCGGACTCAACACCAACTTCGCCTTCGAGCCCGCCAGCATGCTCAAGATCCTCCACAGCGCCTACGCCATCGACCGCTGCGCCGACGGCGCCGACAGCCTGACCAACCTCGTCTTCGTGGACGACACCTGCAACCCCAACGAGTGCCCCGACACCGTGCAGTGCAGCCCGATGAACCTCACCCTCGGCGAGGTCATCCGCCGCACGATGGAGAACTCGGACAACAACTGCACCTTCGAACTCGAAACCCGCTACGGCCGGACGGCCCTCAACAACTGGGCCGCCTCGCTCGGCCTGACCAGCACGCGGATCAACCACCGCCTCGGCTGCCTCTGCGGCGAGCCGTTCAACACCTTCTCCTGCGCCGACGCCGTGCGCTTCTACGAACTGATCGCCGACGGCGCCCTCTTCCCCGACGCCTGGCGCGACCAACTCTTCTCGCGCATGCTCGACCTTCAGAACGGCAACGGCTGGAACCTCTACCCCACGCTGAACGCCATCATCACCGAAGAGGCCGCGAATACGAACCTCACCGCCGGCGAGATCGCCGACTTCCGCAGCCGCGTCCGCTTCGCGAACAAGGGCGGGGGCTACGGCTGCGGCAGCGAGCGCTGGCGCACCGACGGCGGCTGGGCCAGCCTCCCGTTCAAGGTCCAACTCCTGAACACGTGGTTCATCTCCAACCGCGAGTACACCCTCGCCGCGTTCGTCCACGGCGGCACGGACCCCGGCGCGAACGCCCCCTACTCCGCCAAGGAGGAGATCCTCCGCGAGCAGATCCGCGAGGCCCTTCAGTCCTGGGACGCCGCCTGCAGCACTCCCACCTTCGCCGCCCAGCCCCCCAACCGCACCGCTTCGCTCGGCGGCTCCGTCTCCTTCCCCGCGACCCTGGGCGGCGCCGGCAACACCACCTGCCAGTGGCAGAAGCGCACCGGCCAGATCTGGAGCAACCTCAGCAACCAGGCCGGCCACATCAGCGGCGCGACCACCGCGACGCTCACCATCTCCAGCATCGTCGCCGCCGACGCCGGCGAGTACCGGCTCATCGTCACCCGCGACTGCGGCACGGCCACCAGCGCCATCGCCACCCTCACCATCTCCGGCGGCTGCCCCGCCGACTGGAACAGCGACGCCGTCGTCAACTCCAGCGACATCAGCGCCTTCCTCACCACCTGGCTCCAGAGCGTCCAGGGCGGCGCCCTCGAGGCCGACTTCAACGCCGACCTCGTGGTCAACTCCACCGACATCTCCGCCTTCCTGACCGCCTGGCTCCAGGCCGTGCAGAACGGCTGCTGATCCGACGCCCCTCCGTCGAGCCAACGCGAGAGCCCCCGCCGTCCCCGCGGCGGGGGTTTCTTCATGCGCAAACCACTCCCAAGACCCGTCGCCACAACGACTTGCGACACGCCACAAAAAAGCCGAGCACGCCCTTGCATATCCGGCATCCGTCTGGTATGTTCCCGCCCGTATGGCAACCCGCACACCCACCTACCGCCAGGCCCTCGCCGCCGCCCGCACCGAGGCCATCGAGGTCCTCCGCGCCGCCATGCGCGCCACAACCCTGGACGACACCGGCGCCCCCGTCCCCACCCCCGGCGCCCGCCTCGCCGCCTCCACCCTCCTTCGCCTCGCCGCCCGCGACCTCGACGACGACGAGGACACCGACGACCCCGCCGCCTCCGACACCCACCCCGCGGCCTCTCCCAACCCGCCACCCATCCCGGACCACCCATCTTCCCACCCCCCGCGGCCCACAATCCACGATAACGTGGAACCCCGCGCTAACGCCCCCGCGGCACCCCCCGCGGCCGCGAACCCCCTGATCACCAACTTCCTC
>CALAFV010000356.1 GCA_937891445.1 uncultured Phycisphaerales bacterium
GATCGCCGTGCTCTCGTTGAGCCCCTCGCCAAGGCGCACGGGCCCGCGCTGGATGCGCTCAAAGGCGCTCCGCGCCAGCGGCTCGGAATACTCCACGCCGATGCCCACGCGCTTCAGCCCGCGCGCCACCGTCACCGTCGTCCCGCTGCCGTTGAAGGGATCCAGCACGACGCTCCCCTCGTTCGAGCACGCGCGGATCACGCGCTCGAGGTAGATCTCGGGCAGCTGGTTCTCGTGCATCGGCCGGCGTTCCCGGTTGTTGCCCTGGATGCGCCCCCAGTGCTTGCCGTACCACACGTCCATCGGCACCCGCATGCCCGAGGGGCCGGTGCCTTCCTTCTTGTTGAACGTGCGCTCGTCGTTGTAGATCGTTGCGCGGTCGCTCGGCTCGAGCACGGCGTCGGGGTTCCAGATGCGCCGCTCGACCTCCTTGTGCTTCGCAAAATAGAGCGCGTGCACCTTGCTCATGATGAACGAGCCCATCCGGTTCTGACCGAACCGGAAGTGCCAGATGCACCAGTTGATCATGTGCATCCCCCGCTTCTTCAGGTGCACCACGATCTCCGCGGCGGTGTCGTCGGGGATGTTCACCCACATGCTGCCGTGGTCGGCGAGCGCATCAACACACGCGTCGAGCCACTGCTCGGTGAACTCCAGGTACTTCTCGCGCGGCATGCCGTCGTGCCAGCCGCCCTCGTCGCAGTACTTCACCTGCCAGTTGAAGGGAGGGTCGGCGAACACCAGGTCGACCTGCTTCGCCGCCGCCTCCGCGATGCGGGGCACGACCTCGCGACAGTCCCCCAGGTACACGCGCCCGAGCCCGTCGTCGGTGATGAACGAGGGCGCGAGCAGGTCCGCGCCTGCGCGCGCGGCCGCGCCCTCCGCCTTCCGTTTGCTGGTCTTGTGATGCATCGCGCGCGAGGATAGCGCAAAACGCGGGCGGGCGCAAGCGATGCGCCCGCCCGCGACGGAGATTTTTTCTGCTCTGGACCCTTAGTGGGCGAAGTTCGCCCAGGTGTTCGTCGAGGTGAACTGGTTGACCGGATCGGTGATGACCTGCGCGACGTGGTTGTTCGGGAAGTTCCCCTGCGTCTGGCCGGTCATGCTGTACGGCCAGCCGCTGCCGGGGCGCACCGAGTTGCGGGTCACGACGGCGTTCGTCGCCGCGGAATCCAGGAAGATCCCGATGTAGTTGCCGCTGAGCGTGTTCGAGTCGATGCGGCAGCCGTCGCCGAAGACGTAGATGCCCGCGCCGGGCCCCGCCGGCCGGTTGTCGTTCGCCACGCAGGATTCGACCACGCTGCGGTAGTTCGCGACGAAGCCGTACGTGAAGTTGTTGTTGGCCACACATTCGCGCGCCGTCGAACGGTAGAGGTTGAAGCCCCGGTCGCGGTTGTTGTAGGCCGAGCAGCGCATGAAGGTGGCCCTGTCTCCGCCGAACCCGTTGTCGCACTGCGTCGCGACCGAGTCGATCACCAGCCCGCCCTCGCCGACGTAGATGCCCGTGCCGTCGATCCCCTGCGCGGTCACGTTCTCGACGCGCGATCCCTGGGTGTACCCCAGCGCGATTCCGGCGTCGTACCAGCCCGGGCCCGCGACAATCCCGTTGCGAACAACGATCCCCACAAGATCGGGCTGCTCGCCGGAGTCGCCCTGGTCCATGATGGCGTACGCGCCCGAGCCGCCGTTCTGCGCCGCGATGGTGAAGCCGTTCAGATCGAGCGTCACGTTCGAGACGGTGATCTTGATCGAATGACTCACGTTCTGCGTGTGCACCCGGTTGCCGGTGAGGTAATACGACCCCGGCTGCGTGATGACGAAGGGCGCCGGGTTCACGCCCCCGGGGATCGGGATGCGCGCCTCCACCTGGTCAAGGGTCTTCATCGTGCCCGACACGTTGCCGGCGGGCGGGGTCAGATTGCCCGCCCGGGCGACGCCCGACAGGGCGAGGGCGGTCAGCACGGACAGCGCGGCCGCGCCGCAGCGCGGAGTCATCTTCGTAAACACGGCGTTTCCTTTCGGTCTGTCGCCGTCTGCCGAGGTCGGCGCGGCGGGGTTGCTCGGGCGTCTCTCTCACGCCTCCGCAGCCCCATGCGACGTCCGGCGCCCGCGCGGCTGAACCCTGCGCGAAAATTCAACGCCCGGGGGCGTCTTGGGTCATCCATCTGGGCGCCCCGGGTCATGTTGACCCGGGGCAATCAGCGCCGGGGTCGGATCAGCACGGGTCGGGATGACCGGGACAGTCAGCGACAGTCCGCGCCGAACGCGCTCAGCACGGCGTTCAAGTCCGCGAAGTTCACCACCCCGTTCGCGTCCACGTCCGCCCCAGTGAATCCGGGCGCGCCGACCTGCCCGAAGGCGCTGAGCAGGGCGTTGAGGTCCACGAAGTTCACCACCCCGTCGCCGGTGGCGTCGGGCGGGCAGGTCGCCTCGATCGCGCCGAGATCGACCAAGGCCGCGCCGTCCAGGTCGCCGTCGAGCACCCGCGCGCCGCCGTTGAGGTCTTCCGCGCTGTCGGGGGGCAGGAAGGCGGCGTCCCCCGCGTCGCGCGCGGGCGAGCCCGGGCGCAGGCGCAGGTCGTCGTCCACGGTGCCGCGGACGCCGTCGGGGCCCTCGGCGTCCACGAAGAGCGGGTCGGCGTTGAACGCGCCGGGGCCGTGCGCCGGCGTCCAGGCCTCGATGAGGTTGTTCGAGAGGACGTACGCCCCGGAGCCCGCCAGCCCGGTGGCGGAGGGCGCGAGCGTGCCGTCGCCGTTGTCCCACACGATCGAGTTGCGAAGGGTCGTCTGGCTCCCTGTCGTCGTCAGGAACGCGGGCCAGGCGAGGAAGGGAATATCCACGGTGTTGTTCGCCACCGTGCAGTTGACGACGCGCGCGTCGCCCAGGAAGTTGACCATCATCGCGCCGTTGTTGCCGACGAACCGCGAGTTCGTGATGTGCGCTGGCGCCCCGGGCGCCCCCAATGCCCCTTCGCGCCCGTCGATGAAGATCGCGCCCCCGCCGTCGCCCGGCGCGCTGTTGCCGACGAAGTCGCAGCGGTCGATGCGCGTCACGCCGCCCCGCCCGTAGATGGCTCCGCCCCCGCCCGAGACGCTGTTGTCCTGAAACGACGACCCGGCGACGTCGAGCGTGCCCCCGTCGTTCAGAATCCCGCCCCCCGCGGCGCCGCCCAGGACGCCGTGGGTGCTGACGAAGCGCGAGGCGCGCACCGTGGCCGAGCCGGGCGCAACGCCCGGCGCGTTGAGGATCGTCTTGCCCAGGTAGAGCCCGCCGCCCTGCCCGCCGATGTTCGCGACGAACTCGCACTCGCTGATCGTCACGCTCGCCCCGTCGAGCGACGCGACGCCGCTGCCCGCGGTGTCTGACCGGTTCTCACGCACCACCACGTCGCGCAGCGTGACCACCCCGCCGAGCACGCCCACCGACGCGCCCGCGCGCCCGGCCCGCCCGCGCTCCAGCACGCAGCCGACGATCTCGACCTCGCCCCCCTCCACCCGCACGTTGCCCCCGACATTGTCCGCCGGCGCGGCGGCGCCCGTCGCGTTCCCCGCCCGCACGGTCACACCGTCGAGACGCGCGCCCGCGGCGCCATCGAACCGCACCACGTGCCGGCTGTTCTCGCCCGAGTTTGGCGCGATGCCGTTCGACGGCGGGCCGTCGTTGGAGTTCAGGTCGCCGGTGAGCACGGCCGGGTTCGCCGAGGGGTTGCGCTGGGCCTTGTCGCTCTCGCCGCCCGCGAAC
>CALAFV010000357.1 GCA_937891445.1 uncultured Phycisphaerales bacterium
GGCGGCTGCTGGCGGCCGTGGCCGCCCTGCCCCCGCAGTTGCGCGAGGCCTGGGTCTTCGCCCGTGTTGATGGCCTGGAGCCGATGGAGATGGCCCGCGCGATGGACTGCTCGAAGACCGCCGCGCTGCGGCACCTCGAGCGGGCTGACACGGAACTGGGCGGACGTTTCGGCGACACCCTTCCATCCATGCTCGATGCTCTGCGGGCCGAGGCCGACACGGCCGCGCCGGGACGCGCCCTCGCCGCGTTCCGGGCCGAGCGGCGGCGCCGCCGCCGCATTCGCGCAGCGCTGATCGCGTTTGCCGTCGCCGCGGTGGCCCTGGCGGCGGGGCTGGTGTGGGTATCAGCCCTGACGTGGTGGTGAGTGGGGCGGCGCCGAGGAGCGACGTGCCGCGCGGAGAAGGTCGTTCAGTACCGTGGCACGGACGGGTCGATGTCCATCGACCACAGGTCGATCCCGCCGGCCATCGACTTCACATCCGTGAACCCCGCCTGGCGGAGTTGCGTGGTGACGGTCAGCGAGCGCCGGCCGTGGTGGCAATAGACGATGATCGGCCGGTCGCGGCCGCCCGCGGCGTCCTCGATCTCATCCAGCCGCGCCGGCACCTGGTCCATCGGCACGAGCGTCGCGCCCTCGATGCGGCAGAAGGCCCACTCGTCCGGCCGCCGGCAATCCAGCAGCAGAGGCCGCTGGTCCGGCGGCAGGGCCAGGGCGTCCCGCGTCTGCCGCGGCGTGACCTCGAGAGCCGGGTCCAGCCGCGCCCCCGGAGGCAGGCCGCGCTCGTCGAGGTTCGGCGCGCCGGGGTTCATCGCTGTGGCTCCGGCTCTGCCGGCGGTGCAGGGGAGTCGACGGGGGAGGGCTCTTGGGGGAGGTTTGGCGGCGGGTCGGTCGGGCCGCGCGGCGCCTCCTCCGGGGATGCCCGGCGGGCTGCCGCGGGATCGGTCGGAGCCTCGGACGGGATCGGGTCTGCGGTGGGGACCCCTGCCGCCTCCTCCGCCGAGAGCGGACGCAGTCGCGGCAGCGGCTGGGGCGCCCGCTGGTACCACTCACGCGGGCTGGTCATGACTTCCCACGGCGGATCCACGAACAGCCGCGGCACCATCAGCACCGCGTCCAGCCCGACATAGAACGGCGCCAGGACCCCCTCGATCGCCTGATTGGCGTTCTGGTCGAACGTGGGCCGGCCGTGGATGACCGTGAACTCGGTCGGGTACTCCTCGTTCCGCTGGGCGCCGGTGTGGTGCGTCCAGTCCGGATCGCTGCGGTGCGTCGCCCAGTGCTCGGTGCCGTCCACGGGAACGCTGAAGTACACGGGGGCCCAGTTCTCGCGGGCCACGCCGACGATCGACGGCGGCGGGACCGGGGCATCCCGAACGGGCGCGCCGGGGGCCATGGCGTCGAAGACGCCATCCGGCGGGTTGAACGTGGAGAGCAGGTAGCCGCCGCTGGTCTGTTCGGGCGCCACTTCCGGCGCTCTGGAGCGGTCACCGACCACGAGTTCGTTGTTGAGCCAGCCGCACCCGGCTCCGGTGGCGACAAAGGCCAACAGCGCCGTGCCCGCCACCCCCGACACCCCCCGCATCCGCATCGTGCGCATCGATAGGTTCCCGTCCAGCGGCACCTGTGGGAGTGCCGCGGCAAGGGTAGGAGCGGCCGGTGGGCCGGGCCGCGGCGGGCGGGTTAGTCGGTGTGCTCCCACGACCGGCCCCCCTTGCCGGCGGCCTTCATGGCCCGGTCCACGGCCTCGCGGGCGGTCTCCGGGTCGAAGCCTCGCCGCGCCAGCAGGCCGAAGAGCCGACGGCGCATGACCTCGGGCTCGAGCCGGGGGTCCATGCGGCGGAGGCGTGCCGCGGCGAGCCGGTAGGCGCCGCCGGAAAGGTCCACTTCGCCCAGAGCCTCATCGACCGCGCGGCGGGCCACGCCGTCCTCGATGCGGCGACGGCGCAGGCCGGCGATCAGTAATGCCCGTCCCGCGGGCTTGCGGGCCAGTTGGGCGCGAATGAAATCGCGGGCGAATCGCTCATCGTCGAGCAGGCCGACGCGCTGGAGATCGGCGGCGACGGCCGCGGAGGTCGCCGCGTCGTAGCCGCGGGCTTCGAGCCTGGCGAGCATCTCGGCGACGGAGAGCGGGCGGCTTGCGATGGCCCTGAGGGCGTAGGCCTTGGCGGCGCCGCGGGCCTCGGCGGCGCGGGCGGCGGACTCCATCGCGGCGGTCCACGTCGCGCCGACGGCGATGCCCAGAGAACCCAGCGAGGCTGTCTCGACGCGGGCGGCGCGGCGGCCATCGACGCTGACCCACGACCACTCCGGCTTGCTCCGTACGGGCCGGACGGCCGTCACGCGGCCACCGGCAAGCGAGAGACGCTCCTGCGGCGCTCCCTTGCGGGCTGGGCGGCGGCGGTTCATGTGAGTTCGTCGAGGAGGCCGCTGAGTTCGCCGAGCGCCTGGGCATCTCCGGCGGCCTGGGCGGCCTTGATGCCGGCCCGCGCGGTCTCAGCGGCGGCCGCGTCGTCGCCCAGCGCCTGCTGGGAGCGGGCCTTGTGGAAGTAGGCGTAGCAGTACGACGGGTCGGCGGCGAGGCAGCGGTCGTAGAACGCGATGGCCTGGGCGTGGTCGCCGCCGGCGGCGTGCTCCTGCGCGATGCCGTAGAGGACGAACGGATCGTTCGGGTCCGCTTCAAGGAGGCGAGTGAGTTTCTGGAGCCGCGACACGGGGCCTCCCGGTGCTTACGGTTCGGCCTCGCTGGGCCGCGGGGCCGGGGGGTATGCTACGGCCGGGAGCGGGGTTGGACGTGGGGAGGGGGCCGGGGCGCGGGAGGTCGGAGGCAACGATGCAAGAGATCCGGACGGTTGCGGTGGTCGGCGCGGGGCAGATGGGCGGGGGCATTGCGCAGGTGGCGGCGACGAGCGGGCTGAGCGTGCGGGTGTACGACGCCATGCCCGGGGCGCTGGACCGCTGCCGCGAGAATCACCGCAAGCGGCTGGCGCGGGAGGTCGAGAAGGCCCGGATGTCGCAGGCCGACGTGGACGCGGCTCTGGGCCGGATCGCGTACGTCGATTCGCTCGACGGGCTCAAGGGGGCGGACATCGTCATCGAGGCGATCGTCGAGGACATCGGGGCCAAGCGGGAACTCTTCGGGAAACTCGCGGGGATGTTCACCGGCGGGCAGATCCTGGCGAGCAACACAAGTTCGATCAGCATCACGGAACTGGCCGTGGCCGCGGGCAAGGTCGGAGGGGAGAACGCGGCGGGCCGGGTGATCGGGATGCACTTCTTCAATCCCGTGCCGGTGATGAAGTTGGTGGAGGTCATCAAGGGCCTTCAGACGACGGCGGAGACGACCGAGCGTGTGATCGCGCTGGCGAAGGCGATGGGCAAGACGCCGATCCCGGCGAACGACCGCGCGGGGTTCGTGAGCAACCGCGTGCTGATGCCGATGATCAATGAGGCGTTCTACGCGTGGATGGAGGGGGTAGCGGAGCCCGAGCACATCGACGAGATCATGAAACTCGGGTGCAACTTCCCGATGG
>CALAFV010000358.1 GCA_937891445.1 uncultured Phycisphaerales bacterium
CGCGCCGGCCGCATTCGGGGCAGATGGCCCCGCCGGCATCGCCCCGTCCCGCCGATCCCGACATGTCGTACCAGCACCCGGGGCACCGTGGCCGGCGCCGCCCGCCGCGCAGGCGGTCCCACAGCAGGGCCCACGCGCCCACCGCGATCCCCGCGGCCGCAAGAACGGCCCCGCCGATCCACCACGCCCAATCGAACGGGCCCGCGGGGTTCATGGTCCCCGGCAGCGTAACGCCCCCCGCGGCCCCCGCAAGGCCGCGGCCGGCCGTTGTTACGCGCCCGTTACGCGCGGGCGCCGACGCCGCACTCGCGCCAGGGGGGTCAGTGGCGGCCGTTGCCGTGCCCGTGATCCCGGGCGGCCTGGTCCAGCACGCGACCAACGTCCTCGGGCCGGACGTTCTCGTGCAGCGTCTCGTCCACGAGCATCACCGGCGCGGTGCCGCAGGAGCCGAGGCACTCGACTTCGATCAGGGTGAACTGCCCGTCATCGGTCGTCTCGCCGACATCGATGCCGAGTTTGTCCTTGCACGCCTGCGTCACCGCCTGGTGCCCGCAGAACTCGCACGCGATGGAGCGGCAGACCGCCACGAGGTGCTTGCCCTTAGGCTTGAGCCAGTACTCCTCGTAGAAACTCGCCGTGTCGATGACGTCCGCGGGCCTCAGACCGAGGAACTCGGCGATCTCGAGCATGGCCTGATGCGGGATCCACCCGTACTCGTGCTGGACGGCGTGGAGGCAGGGGAGCGTGGCGGCCTGCTTGCGCTCGTAGCGGGGGAGAATCTCCCGGGACAGGCGCTCGCGCATCGCGGGGGTGAGGTAGGGCTCGTCCCGCCGCTCGATCTTCATTCCCGCCGAGTTCTTGGTAATCCACGCCATGTGGTCTGGCTCACTTCCCTGGCTTGTCGCCCGGCTGGTCGGCGGGCTTGGCCTCCCCGCCGCCGGCGTCCGGCGTCGCCTGCGCCGGCTTCTCCGCCGTGGTCTCGGGCATCGCCGCGGCCTGTTCCGGGGCCGGGGGGCGGCCGGTCCCCCAGCGGCCGGGCGAGAAGGGTAGGTCGTCGAGGTCGGCGTGGACGGCCCAGGAGAAGTCCTCCGGGTTCCGGGTGATGCTCCCCTTGGTGGTCAGCGTGGCCTGCTCCACCAGCCCGCTCGTCGGGAGGGTCTCGTTGAACTTCCCCCACCAGACGCACTGGACGGGGCTGCCGGAGGGGTCGCTGAGCAGGGCCCAGTCGCCCCCGTTGGCCCAGGAGGTCATGGCGCTGGCGCCCTTCATGGTCAGGACGATGGCCCCGCCGAACTTCTCGTTCCCCGCCTCCGGCGCCCGCTTGGAATCCCCCACCGGCCCCTCCCACTTGGCCCCGAAGCCGTTGAAGACGACCACCACCCCGCCCGGCGGCAACTCGAGAGCCGGGAAGACGAACTTCAGTTGCCCCTTGTCGGGCTCGTTGCGGTCGGTGATGCGGTACCCGCGCAGGTTGATGGGCCGGTCGTGCGGGTTGACCAGTTCGATGAACTCATCCCCCGCGGCGTCGCGCTTGCCGTCGCCGTTGGCGTCACCGGCAGGGCCGGAGGGGACGGCATAGAGAATCTCGGTAATGAGGGGATGGGGGTACGCAACCGGAGGCTCAGGCGCCTTTGGCACAACGAGCAGCGGCGCCAGGGCGGCGGCGACGAGGACGGGCATCGCGGATCTCCGTCTCCCGCATCCGTGCGGCTCATGCTTGAGCGGGAGCCTACCGCGCCAGTGCCCGTTGGTCCAAGTCCGACGCCATCGCCGTCAGAGCCAGCCCCAGAACCGGGCCGAGCATCGGCGTCCATCGCCACGGCGCAATGGTCGGAACATCCGCGCTATCGGGTGACTTCCCTGATCTCCAGCGGCCCCGCCGTCGCGTCCCCGCTCTGGTGGATGTTGAAGATGCTCATCCCCGGCGCCAGGTCGATGAACAACGGCCCCTCGGGATTGGGCTTGGTGTCCACGACGAGCCCGACGCGGCCGGTCAGGCCGCGGACCGGGCCCATGGCGGCGCGGTCGCCGGGGCCAAGGCGCGTCGCGGCCAGCAGCGGGGTCCGCCCATCCTGGTGCCGCTCGAAGATCTGGGCGTAGACGGGCTGCGGCGTCTGGTTGCGCAGGTCCACCGTGTAGTTCGAGCGGCAGCCGGCCAGCGCCGCGGCCGCGATCGTCAGCAGAACAAGTCGGCGGATCATCTCGTCTTTCTCCAACCGCTTTGACTGCACCACGGAGAGCACGGAGACCACGGAGCAAGACACAGCATCAGAAGACAATCAACTCTGTCTTCTCTCCGTGTTCTCCGTGCTCTCCGTGGTGAAAAACCGTAGTGCAAAGGCCTACGGCCGGTACCGCCGCACCGCGATCGTGTCGTTCTGCCCGCCGAAGCCGAAGGAGTTGCTCAGGCAGACGTCCACCCCGCCCTCCGGGTTCAGGTCGCGGGCCTTGTTGGGCACGTAGTCGAGGTCGCACAGCGGGTCCGGCGTGTGCAGGTTCATCGTCGGCGGCACCCACCCCGTGCGGATCGACATCACGCACGTGATCAGTTCCACCGCCCCCGCCGCCTGGATCAGGTGCCCGAGCATGCTCTTGACCGACGAGAACGGCACGCGCGGCGCCAGCGGGCCGAAGACCGCCTTCACCGCGGCCGTCTCGATCTTGTCGTTCTCCTCGGTCCCCGTGCCGTGGGCGGAGATGTAGTGCACCTGCGGCCGGCCGTCCGGCCCCGGCTCACGCGGGTTGATCCCGGCCTGGCGGCAGGCCTGGAGCATCGCCCCCGCCGCGCCCTTCCCCTCGGGCTGGATGTCCGTGATGCGGAACGCATCCGCCGTTGAGCCGAAGCCGACGACCTCGCACAGCGGCGTGGCCCCGCGGGCCAGTGCGTGGTCCAGCCGCTCCAGGACGACCATCCCGGCCCCCTCGCCCATGACGAAGCCGTCGCGCTCGGCGTCGAAGGGCCGGGCCGCGGTGGCGTAGTCGTCGCACCGCCGGCTCATCGCCGTCAGGCGGATGAACCCCGTCATCCCCAGCGGGTGGATCATCGTGTGGCTGCCGCCGGCGAGCATCACGTCGGCGTCGCCGTGGCGGATCGTCTCGAACGCCTCGCCGACGGCCTGCGTGCTGGCCGCGCACGCCGTCATGCAGTTGCTCGCCGGGCCGTGGCACCCGAAGGCGGTGGCCACGTGCGCCAGCGTCATGTTGGGCTCCTGCTCGACCTCGCGCGTCGCGTCCATCAGGCGGTACGCGGCCTCCGCCCACTTCTTCCCGTCCACGCCCCGCTTCTCGGCGTCCCACGCCGCGAGGTTGGTCGCGAAGTAGTT
>CALAFV010000359.1 GCA_937891445.1 uncultured Phycisphaerales bacterium
ATCCGCGAGCGTCAGCGAGCGGCTCGGAGGCGGCGCGACGATCCTCGCCGACCAACCTCCCACAGGCACAGCGTCGCCGGCATCCGATACGCCGCATCCACTCGCTTGGGGGCTTTCACGCCAGCCACCCATCGTCGAACCGCATCCCCTCCGCCAGCGTCGCCGCCGACCCGGACTCCACCATCCCCGCCACCGGGTACGCGCAGTAATCCAGCGAGAACGACCCCGCCGGCCGGTGATTCCCGCTGTGTCCCAGCCCGCCGAACGGCAGTTTGCTGCTCGCCCCCGCCGTCCCGTTGTTCACGTTGATGCACCCGGCCTTGGCGTCGTGCAGGAACCGCTCCGCCACCTCCGGGCTCCTGGTGAAGATCGACGCCGCCAGCCCGTACTTCGTCGCGTTCGCCTGCTCGACCGCCTCCTCGTACGACCGCACCACGCACACCCGCAGCAGCGGCCCGAAGACCTCCATGTCGCACCCCGCGTCGCGCACACCCCCGCTCGCCCCCGACGGGTGCGGCTCCGGCGTCCCTCCCGGCGCCTTTGCCGTCGTCGCCGCCGGCTCTACGCCGTCCGCCACGAACCGCTCGACGCGCACCACGCTCGGCGTCAGGTACCACCCCCCGCTCCCGCCGACGTCGATCTCGCTCGACTCCACGAGCACCTCCCCGCCCCCGCGCGCCAGTTCCGCCTGCCACCCCAGCACCGCCTCCCGCGCCTCGCGCCGGATGATCGGCCCCATGAACGCCGGATGCCCCCCGATTCCCTCGCGCGGGTCCCCCACCAGCAACTGGCTCGCCGCCTTGCAGATCGCCGGGATCAGCCGCCCCGCCACGCGCTCGTGGATGATCGCCCGGCGTGTGCACGTGCACCGCTGCCCCGTCGTGTTGAACGCGCACCGCACGATCTCGATCGCCGCCTGCCGCAGGTCCGCGTCGTCCATCACCACCGCGGCGTTGTTCCCCCCCATCTCCAGCGCCACGATCCGCCCCGGCCGGTCCAGGTTCGCCTCCAGGATCCGCCGCCCCACCGGCCACGACCCCGTGAACAGAATGCCGTCCACATCGTTGTGCGACACCAGCGACGACGCCACGTCCGCCGCCCCCTGGACGACGTTCACCACCCCCAGCCCGCCAAACCCCTCCGCCTCCAGCGCCTCCTGGAACAGTTCCCCCAGCAGTTGCCCCACCCCCGGCGTCTTGTCGCTGGGCTTGAGCACCACCGTGTTGCCCATCAGCAGCGCCGGCACGATGTGCCCGTTGGGCAGGTGCGCCGGGAAGTTGAACGGCCCCACCACCGCCATCACCCCGTGCGGCCGGAAGAAACACCGCCCGACCCGCGTCGGCGAGATGTCGAACCGGTACCCCGTCACCCGCCGCAGGCCTCCCGACTCATCCCGCTCCAGCGTGATGTCCACCTTCGACGCCAGGATCGACGCCTCCCCTCTCGCCTCCCACATCGCCTTCCCCGTTTCGTCGCAGATCAGGTCCGCGATCTCCCCCTGCCGCGCCTTGACCACCTGCTGGTACCGCCGCAGCACCCCCTCCCGCCGCTCCAGCGGCAGCCGCGCCCACACCCCTAGCGCCTCCCGCGCCGCCCGCACCGCCGCGTCCACGTGCGCGACCCGCGGCGACCCGGCCCACACCACGCGCTCCGGGTGCGCAGGATTGTGCGAAACGACCGCGTCCCCGGGAATCTCCACCCACGTCCCCCCGATCAGGTCCGCCGCCCCGCGTCGCAGCGATGGATGATGTGCCCCGCTCATTCGCCGGCCCCCGCGCCCTGCTTGCTCCGGCTCTTCTTCTTCCCGCTCGCCGCGCGCCCCGGCTTCGCCGCCGCCCGCGGCGAATCCATCGGCGTCACGCCCGCCGCCATCCCCGGCTCGGCCTCCAGCATCCGCAGCGTCGCCCGCGTCACCCGCACCCGCCCCCCGCGATCCTCCGCGTACGCGCACTGCACCGCGCGGAACTCCCCATCCTCATCCATGACGCTCACGATCCCCGACCGGTCGCACTCCCCCGCCGCGCACGGTTCGCCGATCTCCCCGCGCCGCGTCTGCTTCACGATCGAGATCTCGTCCGTCTTCGCCTCCAGGTTCGGCCCCCCGTCGAACGGGTCCACCAGGTCCTTGTACTGGAACCCCAGTTTCTCCAGCATCCGCCGCGCCGGCAGCGTCTCCGGCCCCACCTGCCCCACCACCGCCCGCGCCTCCGGCGGCAGCAGCGTCAGGTAAATCTCCTCCCGCGGCAGCAGGTTGATCATGAACTCCTTGGAGTACTGGCAGAACCGGTCCGCCTCCTCGTAGGTGAGGTTGATGAACCGCCGCCCGAGGTACTCCCACATCGTGCTGTGACCATCCGCGCTCAGCGGCCCCATCAACTCCGCGATGATCCGATCCGAGAACAGGTCCCGGTTCAGCGCGATGAAGTGGAACCGCACAAGGCTGAGCAGCCGCCCCAGTTTCATCGGGTGCCCGCGCACCGACGGCTGCAGGATCAGCCCCCCGATCTCCGTCGGCCCCGTCTCGTCCAGCACCAGTTGCGCCGTCATGTGCGTCGCGCCCTGCTGCAGCGAGTGGCTGAAGAACTCCCGCTTGCGCAGCCGCAGCGACAGGTTCGGGTGCCCCGGCCCCCCCATCCGCGCGATGATCTGGCTCGTCCCCAGCACCCCTCCTCCGGCCCCTCCACCACCCCCTTCGCCCCCCT
>CALAFV010000360.1 GCA_937891445.1 uncultured Phycisphaerales bacterium
GCGCGTGGGCGTGCCGCGCCAGGTGCGCGACGGCGCGCACCACCCCGCCGTCGCCGCCGCGCTCGATCGCGCTGTCGCCGCGCTCCGCGACGCCGGCGTCGAGGTCGTGGACGCCGACCTCACCCACGCCCTGAGCGACCACGCCATCGCCGCGTACTACATCATCGCCCCCGCCGAGGCCTCCTCGAACCTCGCCCGCTACGACGGCGTCCGCTACGGCCGCCCCCCCTCTCCGCCCGTCACGAGCCTCGACGACCTCTACACCCGCGCCCGCACCGAGGGCCTCGGCGACGAGGTCAAGCGCCGCATCATGCTCGGCACCCACGCCCTCTCCAGCGGCTACTACGACGCGTACTACACCACCGCCCTGCGCGTCCGCCGCCTCATCAAGGCCGATTTCGACGCCTGCTTCAGCGGCGCCAAGGGCCCGGGTCCCGTCGATGCCCTGCTGATCCCGTCTTCCCCGCACCCCCCGTTCCGCCTGGGCGAGAAGTCCGCCGACCCGCTGGCGATGTACCTCGAGGACATCTACACCGTCGGGGTGAACCTCGCCGGCCTCCCCGCCGTGACCGTCCCGGCGGGCTTCGACGACGAGGGCGGCGGGGGACCGGTCGGCGTCCAACTGGTCGGGCCGGCGATGGCCGAGGGCCGCCTCCTGCAACTGGCCCGCCTGATCGAGCGGCGGCTCCGCTTTCACGAGCGCATCCCCTCGCTGCCGACTGCATAATGAGGAAGCGCCGCCGGGGAGGTTCTCGGACCTCCGGCCGCTTACCATGTCCGCGCCCACATGGCCCGCGCCCCCCTCAGCACGCATGTCCGCCGCCTCCGCGCTGTGCCGCGCGAGCGCATCCGTCTGTACCTCGCGACGGCCGGCATCGTGTTCATCTCGGCGGCGTGCTCGGCGGTGCTCATCAGCATCGGCATGGCCCAAGAGGCCCCGCGCTGGTGGCAGACCGCCGACTGGGCTCGCCCCGAGGTCGGCCGCTGCGCCGAGGAACTCGAGAACCGGCTGCTCTCCAACGTCTACCACGCCCGCCCCGCCGTCGCGGTCCAGCGTGCGCCGGGGCAGAGTCTCCCGCCGGGCGCGGCCGTCGCCGCCGATCAGCCCGTGACGTGGACCATCCCCGTCTCGGCCGCCGACGCCAACGCCTGGCTCAACGCGCGGCTGCCCAAGTGGATCCGCAGCGAGTCCGAGACCTTCGAATGGCCGGAGCAGATCGAGGAACTCCAGGTCGAGTTCCGTGACGACCGGATCCTCGTCGGCGTGAAAGTCCGCTACGCCGACTCGGCGCAGTACCTCTCCGCGACCCTCCAGCCGGCGATCCGCGAAACGGATGGATCGCTCTGGATGCCCGCGCAGGCGGTGTCGATCGGGCGGCTGCCCCTGCCGGCCTCGTGGTTCCTCTCCCCCCAGCCGACGGTCCTGGCCCAGGACCAGATCCCGGAGGAACTGCGCGAACTCCCCGAGACCAAGTCCATCGCGCAGGTCTTCTCCGGCCAGATCCCGGTGACCTCCAAGCCGATCATCAAACTCGCGGACGGGCGGCGCGTGCGGCTGCTGAGCCTCACCAGCCGCGACGGGACCCTCCACGTGACCTGCCGGACCGAGCCGCGTGAGACCGGGTCTCAACACGGGGCCGTCCACCCCCAACCGCGAGCCGACTGACATCCACAACATCGTGGATGGTCCGGCCCTTGGCCGGGCTTTCTTCGCGACGACGAGATTTTCTTCGTCGGGTCTGTTCACGCGCTGGGCATCTCGAGCGTCTGTATATGTGGAACCCGCCCCAGGACGCCGTTCGGATGACCCAGGCTGCCTCCCGGTTTGAACCGGCTCGAGAGTCGTTGCGTCTCGTTTCACCCTCTTCGGAAACGCCTTCTGCCGATGGGGCCCTGTCGCCGGCCGCGGGTGCTCGTGCCCGCGGTTCCGGCGGCCGGGAAACGGCCCGCGCGTACAACGCCGCGCTGATCGCCCGCGTCCAGCACGCCTGCCGCGGCTACAAGGCTGGTGAGTTGGCGGAGCGCATGGGCCTGCACCCGGAGACGGTGCGGCGCTACCTCCGCGGCCAGAAGCCCGCGCCCGAGTTCCTCGCCGGCATCTGCCGCGAACTGGGCGTCTCGCCGCGCTGGCTGCTGCTGGGCGAGGGCGAGCAGATCGCGCCCGACGCGTAAGCCGCGGCCGATCAGCCGCCGCCCTTGGGCGCGCCGGTGGAGAGGTCCTGACCGCGCAGGTGGCGGATCATGTCGCGCGTGAAGCGCGTCATGCGGGCCTGCTGCGCCGGGTCGGTCAGTTCGCCGGGGCCGTCGTTGAGGAAGCCGAGGAAGCCGCTGACGCGGTCGGCCCGCATCGGGCCGGCGTTGCGCCCCATGCGCTCCTGGTCGCGCTTGGCCTGACGCTTGATCTGGGCCAGCCGCTCGTTGGGATCCTCGCTCAGCCCGCTGCGCTCGCCGCTGATGTCCTCCATCAGCCGCGTGAACTCGATGACCGTGCGATCCAAGTACTCGGCGCGGTCCTCCGGGGGGACGTCGTGGTAGCCGATGGCGTAGTTGTCGAGCATGTCCAGCGCCAGGCGCTGGGCGTTGGCCTCCAACTGCTTGCGGGCCTTGTCGCGGATGCTCGCGGCGAACGCGGCCATCAGGATCGAGTCCTCGGCCGAGGCGTTCTTGAGGCGGTGCACCAGGTCCTTGATGAGCGCCAGCCGCTGCTCGATCGGGAGGGTGTTGAAGTCGTCGGTCAGGAGTGTGAAGTCGAGGATCTCGTCGAGGGGATCGTTGAGGTAGTCGGGAACGGGCCGCGGCCAGAGGGCGACGGTCAGGCCGATGCCGCCGCCGATCAGGAGCACCGCCGCCGCGGCGATCGCGACGCGCCGGCCTGTGCGGGTGCGCAGGAACTCGCGCAGGCGCGCAGCGCCGGCCGCGAGGCGCTCGCGGAGCACGTCTCGGCGCGGCGGGCCGGAGCGGGCGCCGTTGCGCGCGGCGGCCGCGGGGACGGGGATGTCGTCCATGAGGCTCGGCAGGGCCGGGGCGGAGGATGAGCGCGAATGGTCACTGGGGAGGGGCATCGTCCGGGTCCCAGGTGAAGCGGAGCCAGTCGGCGCGCCAGTCGCCGAAGAACAGCGCGTTCTTGTCGTAGCGTTTGCCGTTGTCGTCCGGGGGCGAGCCGGGGTGCCACGTCTTGGCGTCCACCATGACGGGGAAGCCGGGGTTGAGTTCGTAGAAGCGGGTGACGGTCAGCGGGACGGTCTGGGACGACTCGCCGCGGAGTTCACGGGCGAGCATCAGGCCCCCGGCCCAGTATTGATAACTCAAACCTGTGGCACGGCCCGCGTCGTCGTCCTTATCGTTGGGGCACAGGTACGGCTCCCAGGTGTGCACGACGCCGTTGTCGTCCTTGTAGGGGACGGGGACGTCCAGATAGGCGTCCATCACTTCGAGCAACTGCGGGTCCTGAGGGACGATCGGGGCGTCGATGTCGTAGAAGGGGAGGACGTAGGGGAGGCGCTCCTTGTTCTGGTCGTAGTAGAGTTGGAAGCCCATCCCCCAGCCCTTGAGGTTGGTCAGGCACTTCAGGCGGCGGGCCTGCATGCGCGCCCCGGCGATGGCCGGGAGGAGCAGCCCCATCAGGACCGCGATGATCGAGATGACCACCAGCAGTTCGATGAGCGTGAAGGCCGGCCGGGGAGGCCGCTCGGCGCGGGGGGGTGGCGGGGGTGCAGTGGGGGCGCAGCGCATACGGGCTTCCGCGGTGGGTGCGGCCGGACGGAGGTATTACGGCCAAGATACCTCGGCCGTCACGCGGGGCGATCAGGCCGCGCTCAGGTCCCGGTCAGGGCGAGCAGGCGCCGGGCGGCCTCGTGATTGAGGCTGTGTCCCGAACGGGAGGCGATCACGCGGCCGATGATCGGCCGCCCGGTGAGGGCGAGATCGCCCAGGAGATCCAGGAGTTTGTGCCGCGCGGGCTCATCGTCGAAGCGGAAGGCGTTGTCGATGGGCCGGCCGTCCTCGCCGATCACGAGCATGTCCTTGGGCTGCAGGTGGCGGAAGAGGCCCATCTTCTGCATGGCCTGGGCCTCCTCGACGAGGCAGAAGGTGCGGGCCGGGGCGATGTCGCGGCGGTATTCGGCGGCGTCGCGGGCGGCGGTGGCGTAGGTGAGGCGGAAGGCGGCCCGCTGGGCACCGATCGGCGCGCTGGCGCCGTAGTCGAGGCGGTACTCCAGATCGAGCGAGCCTTCGCCGCCGGGCTGGGGCGGGAGGATCTCGATCGTTGCCGCGCGGTCGGCGACCTCGATGCGCTCGCGCACGCGGATCGGCGCGGGGCCGGCGGGTGCTTCCGCGTGGGGCCGGACGCCCGAGGCGGCGATGGCCTCGGTGAACGGGGCCGCGGAGCCGTCGCCGATGGGGACCTCGGGGCCGTGCAGGTCGAGCAGGGCGTCGGTGACGCCCATCGCAGCCAGCGCGGAGAGGATGTGCTCGGTGGTGTGGACGACCGGGGCGGAGGGAGAGGTCGCCGCGGCGCGGTCGGAGGGGTCGGCGGCGAGGACGGTGTGGCGGGACTCGGGGACCAGATGGGTGATCAGCGCCGGGATTCGGGGCTGGTCGGCCAGATCGGTGCGGCGGAAGACCAGGCCGTGGCCGGCGGGGGCGGGGCGGATGATGAGGGTGGTGTGGGCGGCGGTGAAGAGCGTGGTGCCGGCGATGATGGCCGGGGAGGCGAGGGTTGCGCCGCCCGTCCCTTCGCCCGCGAGGGTCTGGGGGTCGGTGGTCACGGAGCGGGTTGAGGGGGCGGTCGGCATGCGGCCGAATGTTAGTGCCTGCCCACCGGGAGAGGTGAGGCGCGGCGAGGGGGCGGCCGGGGTCAGCCGCCGCGGGGGGTTGGGGCGGTGTCGTCGGCTTCGGCGGGGAGGTCGGGGAGTTTGCCCTGCTGCTCGAGTTTCTCGAGTTTCTTGATGGTGCGGAGGTGCTCGGAGAGTTTGCGGAGGGCGGCGAAGGCGCGCATCTGCTCCTTGTGGGGGCCGGCGGGGGTGCCGAACCAGATCTGGCCGGGGGGGACGTCGCTGACGACGCCGGCCTTGGCGGAGACGATGGACTTTGCGCCGATGGTCAGGCCGTCGGCGATGCCGACGTGGCCGGCGATGACCGCGCCGTCCTCGATGGTGACCGAGCCGGCGATGCCGGCGAGGCCGCAGATGATGACCGAGCGGCCGACGGCGACGTTGTGGCCGAGTTGGCAGAGGTTGTCGATCTTGGAGCCGTCGCCGATGACGGTGGGGCCGAACTTGCCGCGGTCGATGCAGGTGTTGGCGCCGATCTCGACGTCGTTGCCGATGGCGACGGCGCCGATGTGAGGGATCTTGACCAGCGAGCCGGTCTTCGGGTCGGGGCGGTAGCCGAAGCCGTCGGCGCCGATGCGGACGCCGGGCCAGAAGATGCAGCGGTCGCCGACGGTGCAGCGGTCGAGGATGGTGACGTGGGGGTGGATGGTGCAGTCGGCGCCGATGCGGACGCCGGCGCCGATGTGGCACTGGGCGACCAGGGTGGTGCGCTCGCCGATCACCGCGCCCTCGCTAACGACACAGAGAGGACCGACATGCGCAGTCGGGGCGATGGTGGCGGAGGGGTGGACGACGGCGGAGGGATGGATGCCGGGCTCGCGCTGCGGCGCGGGGGGGGCGAACATCTTGAGCAGCGCGGCGATGGCGAGGTCGGCGTCATCGACGACGATCAGGGCGCGGGTCTGGGGGTCGTGGCCCTTGACCTCGACGCCGCGGCTGACCAGGGCGACGGAGGCCTTGGAGGCGGCCCAGCGGTCGGCGAACTTGCGTTCACGGATGAACGTGAGGGCGCCGGGCTTGGCCTTGTCGATGGCGTCAACGGAGGTGATGGGGAGATCGGGGGGGCCGATGAGTTGCGCGCCCAGGGCTTGCGCGATGAGGCCGGAGGTCGGCGGCTGGGGGATGGGTGGGGCGGCGGTCATGGGGCTTCCGGTGGAAAGCGGCGCTGCGGGTCCGCGTCACTTCTTGCTGGCGCCGGTCGCGGCGGACTTGGCGGGGGCCTTGCCGCCGGCCGCGGCGAACTGGTTGTTCATGTAGGTGACGACCTCTTCGGTGATGTCGTGGCGGGAGTCGATGTAGAGGGCGCGCTTGAGGGCGACGGCACGCTGGAAGTCCTCGGCGCTGGAGGTGGGGATCTCGATGCTCTCGTCGGAGGCCAGCACCATCGTGTAGCCGCGGGCCTTGGCGATCTCCTCGGCGGCCTGCTCCACCTTCCTGTAGAGGTCGGCGAGGGCCTCGAGCTTGCGGCGGTTGACGAGGCGCCGGCTGACCCCGAGGTTGGCTTCGAGCTGGATCTCGCGGCGATAGACGTCTTCGAGCTTGGCTCGCTTTTCGGGGCCTTCGGGCAGGAGTTTGATGGCTTCCTTGTCGGCCTCGATGCGCTTGGCCTCGTCCTTGAGATTCTGCTCGAACTTCGCGCCGTACTCGTTGAGTTCCTGGGACTTGGCGGCGTTCTCGTCGAGGCCGGCGATGACCCGCTCCATGTCCACGAAGGCGATCACGGGCTGGGGCGGGGCGGAGCGACCCGCGGTGAACGCCAGGGTGGCGGCGGCGACGACGAGGAGGAGCACCGTGGGCACGTACGGTCGTTTCATGGTCGGGTCATCCGGGTGGTTAGGGGGGGCCGACCATCATACGGGCGCGGGGGGGTGGGGGATCAGGCACTGGGGGAGGACTGAGGACTGAGGACTTCGTGGTGGTGGGTTTGGGGGCTTCTTTGCTGCTTTGGTGCTTTGCTGGTTTGCTGCTTTGTCCTGCCGTCCTGCCT
>CALAFV010000361.1 GCA_937891445.1 uncultured Phycisphaerales bacterium
TCGCTGGTCTCGAACTCCTGCTCGTTCTTCGTCGGGTGGATGCAATCGACCGGGCAGACGTCGACGCAGGAGGTGTCCTTGGTCCCGATGCAGGGCTCGGCGATGATGTGGGGCATGGGGCGATTCTCGCTTGCTCGGGGCGAGCCGCATAGTAGGGACGGAAGAGGGCGGTGAGACACCTCCCACGCGGCGGAGCGCCGTGCGTTGAGCGGCCGCCGCGGTCGGGCGGGGTCGTCCGGCTGGTCGTTCTTGGGGCAAAGAAGAAGGCCCGCTGCGCCGTCGTCGATGCACGATCTGGGCGTGGGCGGCGGTGGCCCGAGTTCCGAGGGTGAGCAGGCCCAGAACGAGGGCGCCACGAAACATGCGAACCTCCTCTGTCTTGGCGGTACCAAGCGCCCGGGGGCGGATGCACTCCTTACACTTTCCGCCTATGAAACTCATCGCCGACGCGGCCGAAGTCGATCGCCTCATCCGTCAACTCGCCGACCAGATCCGCAGCGGGGTCAAGGACCCCCGGCGGCTGGCGCTGATCGGCATCCGCCGCCGCGGGGACGTGCTGGCCGCAAGGTTGGGGGAGGTCATGGGGATCGCCGACGTCGGGTCGATCGACATCACCCTCTACCGCGATGACCTCTCGGAGACCGGGCCCATGGCCCGGGTCGGCAAGACCCACATCCCCTTCAGCATCCAGGGGCGGGAGGTGGTGATCTGCGACGACGTGATCATGACCGGCCGGTCAGTGCTCGCGGCGATCCGTGAGATCCTCGACTTTGGGCGGCCGGCGCGGCTGCACCTGGCGGTCCTGGTCGAGCGGCCGGAGCGGGAGATCCCCATCCACGCGGACTTCGTCGGCGTGAAACTGGCACCCGGGCCCGGGGAGAAGGTGGACGTGCGGCTGGTGCCGCAGGACGACATCGACCAGATCTCGATCAACCCCCGGGGGTAAGCGGCGGCGAGGCGCGCGATGCACCCGGACCTGCACTGCCCGCGCTGCGAGGAACCGCTCGAACCAGGGCACATGATCGACCGGACCTACGGCGGAAACCTGCAGCCACAGTGGCAACCGGGGGCGCCGGTCCGTTCGTTCTGGTCGGGCCTCAAGATCAACGACAGGGAACTCGTGCCGGTGGTGGCGTACCGGTGCGTTGGGTGCGGGTACCTCGAGCTGTACGCGCGGCCGCAGCCGAAGGACGGCGTCTAAGACACGTCCGATTACTCACCCGTCCGCTCCGACCGCCGCGGCCCGCCGCCCAGGGTGCGGGGTTCGTAGAATCGCCTTTGATGCTCCCAACCGCTCCCGCCCCGGACGCACCCGCCACGACGACCCCACCCGACCCGGCGGCTGCCGCGCCGACCGGCCGCCAGACACTCTCCCCATCCATGTCACCCTCCGACTCGGTTGACCTCGACGCCCCGTGGCCGCACCGCTGCCTGTTGGGGCTGCAGGGGATGCCCGCGGCGGAAATGCGGACGCTGCTGAACGTCGCGCGGTCGTTCTCGGACATTTCGACGCGGTCGGTGAAGAAGGCTCCGGCGCTGCGGGGGAAGGTCGTCGCGAACCTGTTCTTCGAGGACTCGACGCGGACGCGCGTGTCGTTCACGCTCGCGGCCCAGCGGCTGAGCGCGGACGTGGTGGACCTGGCGGGGGCGGGCTCGAGCGTGTCGAAGGGGGAGACGATCGACGACACCGCCGCGAACATCGAGGCGATGGGGGTGGACGCGCTGGTCGTGCGGCACAAGGCCAGCGGGGCGGCGGCGATGATCGCGGGGGTAGTCCGGTGCGCCGTGATCAACGCCGGCGACGGGCGGCACGAACACCCGACGCAGGGGCTGCTCGACGCCTACACCGTCGCCGAGGCGCACGGGCGGCTGGACGGGTTCGACCTCAGCGGGCTGCGGATCGCGATCGTGGGGGACGTGGTCAGTTCGCGCGTAGCGCGCTCGAACATCGCGGCGATGACGGCGCTGGGGGCCGAGGTGGTGTGCGTCGGCCCGCCGACGCTGGCGCCGCGATCGCTGGAGAGCCTCGGCTGCCGCGTGGAACACGATTTCGACGCGGTCATCGGCGAGTGCGACGTGGTCAACATGCTCCGGATCCAGTTCGAGCGGCACGGCGAGGGGAGCGGCGGGCGCGACCCCGCGGCCCAGCGCGCCAGCCCGGCCTTCCCCAGCCTGCGCGAGTACAGGCAGATGTACGCCCTGACCGAGGAGCGTGCGAGACTGCTCAAGCCCGGCGCGGTGGTCATGCACCCGGGGCCGATCAACCGCGGCGTCGAACTCGCCGCGCCGGTGGCCGACGGGCCGCGGAGCGTCATCCTGCGGCAGGTGAGCAACGGGCTGGCGGTGCGGATGGCGGCGCTGTACCTGTGCGTGTCGGCGGCGGCGCGGGCGTCCGCATAGCGAGCCCTGCGGCTCCCTACGCTTGACGCCATGACCCGCGGCCTCCTCCTGATCATCAGCGGCCCCTCGGGGGTCGGGAAGACGACGATCACCCGAGCCGTCGAGCGGCATTTCGCCGCGCCCCATCCGGCCGCCGCGGTGTTCTCCGTCTCGGCCACGACGCGCCCGAAGACCGACGCCGACCGCGAGGGCGTCGATTACCACTTCGTGAGCGACGAGGAGTTCGACCGGCTGATCGCCGAGGGGGCGTTCCTGGAGTACGCGGGGGTCTTCGGCAAGCGGTACGGGACGCTGCGCAAGTGGGTGGAGGAGCGGCTGGCCGAGGGGCGGCTGGTGATCCTCGAGATCGACGTGCAGGGGGCGATCAACGTCAAGCGGCAGATGCCCGACGCGCTGGGCATCTTCGTGCTCCCGCCCAGCGAGGACGTGCTGCTGGAGCGGCTGCGGGCGCGGAAGCGCGAGCCCGAAGAGGTCATCCAGCGCCGCTTCGCCGAGGCCAAGCGCGAGATCGCCACGGCCCGCACCTGCGGCGCGTACGACGCGTTCATCGTCAACGATGCGCTGGATGACGCGGTGGCGGAGGCGATCCGGGTCGTCGAGTCGCACCTCGGGGGGGCCACAGATGGACGCAGATCAACACAGATTTAGGGAAGCCGCAGATCAACGCAGATCGCGCAGATAAGAAGGAGGGATTGGGATGCAGTCTGGTCCACAATCCCCTCCGTCCTGATCTGATCTGTGTGATCCGTGTTGATCTGTGGCTGACTGAATCTGATCCGCGTCCATCTGCGTTGATCTGCGGCTTCTGAAGCCAGATCGCGCCTGGCGCGGGGCGCAAAGCAAAACCGCCCCCGGAGGCAGATGGGGGCGGTTTGCTGGAGGGAATGAAGAAGAAGACTCGCTGCCCTGGTCACTACGGGGGAGGCGGGAGGAAAGTTCGCCTTTGGTGGAGCGGTGTTTGCTCGCCTCCCGCCCGCCCGCCGCCGTCCAAGCGCCGCGGGCCTTGTCGGCGGGGCGTGGTCACTCCCCGACGCGGTACATGAACTCTTCGCGGACGATCTTGCCCTTCTCGACGGTGTAGACGCCAACCTCCTCCATGACCTCGCGCTTGCCGGTCGTCTTGTCCTCGATGTCCATGCGGAACTTGACCGCGAAGCCGGTGGCGCCGACGTACGGCCCCTCGGCCGAAGCGCCGTGAATGATGTGGGTCTCCATCCAGGCGCGGTTCTTCTCTTCGACCTTCTCGCGGCCGGACCAGGCCATGGCGATGCCGACGCCCTCGACGGATGTGATATTCGGCGCCCACCAGCGGTCCTCGATCTCGCCGCCGAGTTGCCCCGCGTTGAACCGGGCGACGAGATCGCGGCCGATCTCCATCGGGCTCGCGCCCG
>CALAFV010000362.1 GCA_937891445.1 uncultured Phycisphaerales bacterium
GAGGCGGCCGGTGAAGACGACCAGTTCCCCCAGCAGAACTCCGGGGCGGACGGTGCCGGTCTGCGCCTTGCCTCCCACAACTGCCTCCCCCCCCACCCCCCCTTGCACGACTTGGTGTTACGCCTGCTTCCGCTTGCGCCCCTTGGCCGCACCGGCGGCGGGCTGACTCTTGGCCGGGGGCTTCTTGGCGGTCTCCTTCATCGCCGCGGGGGCCTCGGTCGACTTCGCCGGAGCCTTGACCTCCACGCCCTCGGTCTGGAGGCTCTGCTTGAGGGCCTCCATGAAGTTGAACGTGGCCGGGATGTCCTCCTCCTGGATGATCACCGGCTCCTGACCGGCGACCTTCGACTTGACGAGGGCCACGAGCGCATCCTGGTAACGGTCGCGGAACTCCGATGGGTCGAAGTGGCCCATCTTACTCCTGATCAGCCCGGTCGCCAGTTGCAGGTACTCCTTGCTCGGCGCGGCGTCGCTGATCTCTTCGAAATAGGGCTCCACGCCGCGGACCTCGGAGGCGCTGTGGAGGGTGGTGAGCACGAAGCCCTTGCCCTTGGGGCGCAGCAGGATGGGGCGCTCGCGGCCGCCGATGGTGATGCGGCCGATGCCGGCGGCGCCGGCTTCCTCGAGGGCGGCGCGGACGACGCGGAAGGGCTCCTCGGCGACGGGACCGTCGGGGGCGACGTAGAAGTCGCTGTCGAAGTAGACGTCGTCGATCTCATCCTCGGGGACGAACTTGGTGATCTCGATCGTCTTCTCCGAGCGGAGTTTGATCTTGTCGAGTTCCTCCTGCTCGATGATGACGTACTTGTCCTTCTCGAACTCGTAGGCCTTGGCGATCTCGGAGCGGTCCACCTGGCCGTGGACGGGGCAGGTGGTCGGCATCTTGATGCGGGCGTTGCACCCTTTGTGAACCTGGTTCAGGCGGACGCGTTCTGCCTCCGAAACTGCGTTGTAGAGGCGGACGCCGAAGGAGACGAGCGAGACCTTGATGCTGCCGGTCCAGTATGCGCGGGGGGCCATGCCTTCGTACCTCCCAGAGGGAAAGGGAGTATCGGGTGAAGGCATCCGTGCCCGGCAACAAGCGGCATCCGTCCGGGGCCTGTTGGCTCCGGGTGACAGTGTACCACGCGGACTTTGCGCAACGTGAGGCGGGGTTGAGGGAGTTATCCGGACGATGCCACCCACTACCCGGCCCCCGCACGCGGCGGCGCCGGGGGAGGGGGCGGTCAGTGGCCGGTCGTCTCGGCGCGCTGCGAGGCCTCGAAGAGGAACCACGTGCGGCGTTCGGTCTCGTCGATCCAGACCTCGATCAGGCTGGCCGTGGCGACGTCGCGGTGCTCGTCGCAGACGTTGTGGGCCTCGCGGAGGCGTTCGGTCAGCCGGAGATTGTCCTCGCACAGTTCCGCGAGCATGTCGAGGGGCTCGACGTAGTCGGCGTCGTTGTCCTCGATGCGCTGGAGGCGGGAGATGTGACCGATGGACTTGATGGTCAGGCCGCCGATCTTGCGGATGCGCTCCGCGATCGGGTCGGTCATGGCCAGCAGCGCCTCGGCCTGCTCGTCGAGCATGATGTGGTAGTCACGGAAGTGCGGGCCGCTCATGTGCCAGTGGAAGTTCTTGGTCTTGAGGTAGAGGGCGAAGACGTCGGCGAGGATCGCGTTCATCGCGCCGCTGATGTCGCGCACGGCGGCGGCGGAGAGATCGGTCGGCGTCGCGAGCGGGCTCTGCTGCCGCTGCTTGAGGTCGCGGATCCGGTTTGAGTTTCCTCTCACGCTCTGCTGCGGGCGACGCGCCTGGACCATGGCTGGTGCTCCTGCTTCTGGAGTACTAACCGCTCGCGGCCCCGCGGGCCACTGGTGAGTGTGATGGTTCTGCCGATCTCGGATACGGTGCGCCAGGCAATGGGTGTGCGCACGTTCACCGAGCGTGCATACATCGACCCCGCCGCCCCTCCTCCAACTCGTCCACGGTGAACTCAAAGCGAAGCGGCCTTTCTGGTGGCCTACCTCCGTCTCGGGAGGCGCACGCGGCGGTGGCACGGTGCCCGTGGTGGCCGATGATTCGTGCTTCCGCCCCGGCCCAACCTTCAACTTCACGAAGCAACTCGCCTACGAAGCCCGCCACGGCGCGGGGGCGGCGGACGCGGCCCGGAGGCGGTACGGAGGATGGCACCGATGAGCCGCGATCGC